>JAQGKH010000349.1 GCA_028290225.1 Devosia sp.
GGCATTCGTGTCGCCTTAAACCATAGGTGATGCATTGCATCATATTTTCTTTCCCTTGAAACAGCTTGGGGGAAGGTCTAAGCCGAAGCATCAACTTCGCCCCGCGTCGCTCGCCCCAATTGCTTGCGTCGCCGGCGCGTAAACCGGCCGCCCGGCCGGATCTAGAACACAGGCTGCCGCATGACTGACTTGCTCAGCAACTATCTGCCCATCGTGCTTTTTATCGGCTTGGCAGGCTTGATCGCCATGTCACTGCTGATTGCGCCCTTCATCATTGCGGTGAAGCGTCCGGACCCGGAAAAGCTGTCGGCGTTCGAAGCCGGTTTTGACGCTTTCGATGACGCGCGCATGAAGTTCGATGTGCGATTCTATCTCGTTTCTATACTGTTCATCATCTTTGACCTGGAAGTGGCGTTCCTATTTCCCTGGGCAGTCGCTTTCCGGGACGTAGGTTGGTTTGGCTTCTGGTCGATGATGATCTTCCTGGGCGTGTTGACCATCGGCTTCCTTTATGAATGGCGGAAAGGGGCACTTGAATGGGATTGAGTGATCAGAACAGCGGCACCATCGTGGCCCCGCGCCCGAGCGGCTTGATCGATCCCCGCACCAGCAAGCCGGCCGGTGCGGATGATCCGTTTTTTACCGATGTGACCGACGAGTTGGCCGACAAGGGCTTCCTCGTGTCCAGCGTGTCGCAGTTGATCAACTGGGCGCGCACGGGTTCATTGATGTGGATGCAGACCGGCCTGGCCTGCTGCGCCGTCGAGATGATGCAGATGTCCATGCCGCGCTATGACGTCGAGCGTTTCGGCATCGCTCCGCGCGCCTCTCCGCGGCAGTCCGACGTGCTGATCGTTGCGGGCACATTGACCAACAAGATGGCTCCGGCGCTCCGCAAGGTTTATGACCAGATGCCCGAGCCGCGCTATGTGATCTCCATGGGCTCCTGCGCCAATGGCGGCGGCTATTACCACTATTCCTATTCGGTGGTTCGGGGCTGTGATCGCATTCTGCCGGTGGATATCTATGTTCCTGGCTGCCCTCCCACGGCTGAGGCGCTTCTTTACGGCATACTCCTGCTGCAAAAGAAGATCCGCCGCACCGGCACCATCGAGCGATAAGGTCTTTTGGGTATGGATGAGGCAATCCAAGTCGATCCACTCGCCGTTCTCGGCGAGCATGTGACGCGCGCGCTCGGTAGCGCGGTGCTGCACAGCGCCATCACCTATGGCGAGTTGACGCTGACGGTGGAGCGCGAGTCCATCGTGGAAGTCGCGGCGTTCCTGCGCAGCGACGAGCAGTGCCGCTTTGTCAGCATTATCGATATCTGCGGCGCTGACTATCCGGAGCGCGAGGAGCGCTTTGAGGTGGTTTACCATTTCCTCAGTCCCTACACGAACCTGCGCATCCGGGTGAAGCTGGCCGCGGATGACGTGGTGCCGGTTCCCAGCATCACGGGCGTGTTCAAGGGAGCCGACTGGTTCGAGCGTGAAGCTTATGATCTGTATGGCGTGCTGTTTTCGGGTCATCCCGATCTGCGGCGCTTGTTGACCGATTATGGCTTTGATGGCCACCCGCTGCGCAAGGATTTCCCGCTGACCGGGTTTATCGAGGTGCGGTACGACGAAGAGCGCAAGCGCGTGGTCTATGAACCGGTGCGGCTCCACCAGGAATTCCGCTCGTTCGATTATCTGTCACCTTGGGAAGGCACCGATTACGTGCTGCCGGGTGACGAAAAGGCCAAGCAATGACTTTAGAAGCCGAAGTCCGCAATTTCACGCTCAACTTTGGGCCGGTGCATCCGTCGGCGCATGGTGTGTTGCGCCTGATCCTGGAGCTTGATGGCGAGATCATCGAGCGGGTCGATCCGCATGTGGGCCTGCTTCATCGCGGCACCGAAAAGCTGATCGAGCACAAGACCTATCTGCAGGTCGTGCCCTATTTCGATCGTCTCGATTATGTTGCGCCGATGAGCCAGGAGCATGCCTTCTGCCTGGCGGTAGAGAAACTGCTCGGCCTGGAAGTGCCGCGCCGGGCACAGCTGATCCGGGTGCTGTTCTGCGAAATCAGCCGGTTGCTGTCGCACCTGATGAACGTGACCACGCAGGCCATGGATGTCGGTGCCTTGACGCCGCCGCTTTGGGGCTTCGAACAGCGCGAACAGCTGATGATGTTTTATGAGCGTGCGTCGGGCAGCCGCCTGCACGCCGCTTATTTCCGGCCGGGCGGGGTACACCAGGACCTGCCGCAGGATCTGATCGATGATATCGAGTCGTTCGCAACCAAGACCTTCCCCAAGGCGCTGGAGGATATCGGCACCCTGTTGACTGACAGCCGTATCTTCAAGCAGCGCAATGTCGATATCGGCGTGGTTTCGCTTGAGGATGCCTGGAACTGGGGCTTTTCGGGCATCATGGTGCGCAGCGCCGGTGCAGCCTGGGACCTGCGCAAGAGCCAGCCCTATGAGTGCTATGACGAGCTCGACTTCGACATCCCCATCGGCAAGAACGGCGATTGTTATGATCGCTATCTGATCCGCATGGAGGAAATGCGCCAATCAGCCCGGCTGATGAAGCAGTGCGTCGACCGGCTCAATGCACCCGAAGGCAAGGGCCCAATCGCGGCGCTCGACGGCAAGGTCGTGCCGCCCAAGCGCGGAGAAATGAAGCGCTCGATGGAAGCGCTGATCCATCACTTCAAACTCTACACCGAGGGCTTCAAGGTTCCGGCGGGCGAAGTTTACGTCGCAGTGGAAGCGCCCAAGGGCGAGTTCGGCGTGTATCTCGTTTCGGATGGCACCAACAAGCCCTATCGCTGCAAGGTGCGCGCCCCGGGCTTTGCCCATCTTCAGGCCATGGATTTCCTGTGCCGCGGCCACATGCTGGCCGACGTGTCGGCAATCCTGGGCTCACTAGACATCGTGTTCGGAGAGGTTGATCGCTGATGGTTGCGCGTCGCCTTGCGGACGAGTCGGTTCAGCCGGCGCGGTTCGCGTTCAATGCAGAAAATGCCCGCTGGGCGGAACGGACCATGGGTCTGTACCCGACCGGTCGCCAGCAATCGGCCGTTATTCCCCTGCTGATGCGGGCGCAGGATCAGGAGGGCTGGATCAGCCGTGCCACGATCGAGTCCATCGCCGATATGCTGGGGATGGCCTATATCCGCGTGCTGGAAGTGGCGACCTTTTATACGCAGTTCCAGCTGCAACCCGTGGGTACTCGCGCCCATATCCAGGTTTGTGGCACCACGCCCTGCATGCTGCGTGGGTCGGAGGCGCTGATCGAGGTCTGCAAGAGCAAGATCCATCCCGAGCAGCGCCACACCAATGCCGATGGCACCATGTCCTGGGAAGAGGTCGAGTGCCTGGGCGCTTGCGTCAACGCTCCCATGGTCGCGATCTTCCACGATACCTATGAAGACCTGACGACCGAGCGGTTCGAAGAGATTGTCGACGCCTTTGCGGCCGGCCAGGGCGCGAGCATCAAGGCGGGTCCGCAGATCGAGCGGCAGCATTCAGCCGCTGAAGGCGGGCGGACGACACTCAACGAGCCGCCAACCGCCAAGCGCGAGAAGTTCGTGCCTCCCGCGCCAGCGGCCGAGGCCGGTGCTCCCGCCGGAGCAGCCCCTGCTGCCGCGCCGGCCCCGGCAGCGCCGCAGGCTCCGACGACAGCGGCCAAGCCGCGCGACGTCAACGAGGATTCGGCGCCCGCATTCAAGGGACCCGCGCCACAGGGCAAGGTTTCCCAAGCCAAGGCGGAAGGCGAACGCAAGGAGTTCGACCGGGAAGCCAAGGCGGACGGGCAGCCCAACCGCGCGATGCGGCCCGATGCGACCGGTGCCGAAACCGACGCCAGCAAGATCGATGGTGGCAAGGCGCCCGGCAAGCAAAGTCGCTCGGGGGCCGCGGACGGAGCCGCTGGCGGCGGTACGCAGCCCGATGCGCAAAAGGCAGAATCCACCACCGGCACCACGGTTGTGGACACCAAGGAACTGAGCGGCGCTGACGCCGCAGCCGTCGACGCGGCCGCTAAAAAGCCGGTGCGCCGCCGCAAGCCCAAATCCGAGGACCTGAAGCCGACCGTTGAGCACGGCGGTGACATTTCCAACGACGACAAGTCGGAGTGATAGATCGTGCTCGCTGACAAAGACCGCATTTTCACCAATCTCTACGGTCAGGGCGATTGGACACTGGCCGGCGCGCGGGCGCGCGGCGCCTGGGAAGGCACGCGCGAGTTCATCGATGCCGGCCGTGACTGGATCACCAACGAGGTCAAAGCTTCGGGCCTGCGCGGCCGGGGCGGGGCGGGGTTCCCCACCGCTCTCAAATGGACCTTCATGCCCAAGGTTTCCGACGGACGGCCGCATTATCTCCTGGTCAATGCCGACGAATCCGAGCCAGGCACCTGCAAGGATCGCGAGATCCTGCGCCATGATCCGCATCATCTGGTCGAGGGATGCTTGCTGGCTGCGCGCGCCATGGATGCGCATCTGGCATTCATCTATGTGCGCGGCGAATTCATCCGGGAGCGGCAGCATCTCGAGCAGGCGGTGCAGGAAGCCTACGACGCCAAGCTGATCGGCAAGAACAACATCCATGGCTGGGATCTGGACATCATCGTCCACCATGGCGCCGGCGCCTATGTGTGCGGGGAAGAAACCGCACTGATGGAATCGCTGGAGGGCAAGAAGGGGCAGCCGCGCCTCAAGCCGCCGTTTCCGGCCGGCATGGGCGTTTACGGCAACCCGACCACGGTCAACAATGTCGAGTCGATTGCCGTGGTTCCTGAGATCCTGCGTCGCTCGGGGGCTTGGTTCGCCTCGATTGGCCGCCCAAACAACACCGGCACCAAACTGATGTGCGTGTCGGGCCATGTCAACAAACCGGCGACCTTCGAGGAAGCCCTTGGCTGCACCTTCGAGGAAATCATCGAAAAGCACTGTGGCGGTATTCGCGGTGGCTGGGACAATCTGCTGGCGGTGATTCCCGGCGGCTCTTCGGTGCCCTGCGTGCCCGGCGAAAAGATCCGCCACGCCATTTACGATTTCG
>JAQGKH010000200.1 GCA_028290225.1 Devosia sp.
GCCTTGACGCCCAGGCCGCGGATCGCCTGCAGTGTGCGGTGCAGATGCGGGCCAGCTTCCGCATGCACCGTAATGATGTCAGCGCCGGCCGAGGCGAAGGCCGCCAGATAGGGATCAACGGGCGCAATCATCAGGTGAACATCGAACGGCTTGGTTGTGATGGAGCGTATGGAGCCCATGACCGCAGCGCCAAAGGATATGTTGGGCACGAAATGGCCGTCCATCACGTCGATATGGATGTAGTCGGCCCCGGCTGCATCTATCGCCGCGACCTCGGCCCCGAGGCGCGAAAAATCGGCGGACAGGATGGAGGGGGCAATGCGGATGGGAAGGGTCATGGTGCCTGTTTCTGTGCCGCGGGAAACTGGCCTTGCTCTACAGAAGCTGAATGGCGGCGACAAGGCCGGCCCCTGCTCGGCATTGCCCGCTCCATGCCTCACAAACGGGCGATGCGGCAGTGTGGTGATTGCTTTGTGTGCTCGAACCGGTACACAAGGCCGCGATTTGTGGAGCGTTGCCCGTGGAGTTTTCGCTGCCGATGGTGTTTGGCGCCGGGGTGCTGAGCTTTCTCAGCCCTTGCGTGTTGCCGCTGGTGCCGCCTTACCTGACATATATGAGCGGGGCGAGCTTTGATCAGCTGCGCGCCGATGATGCCGGCGCCGGGGCGCTGCAGCGCCGGGTGATGGGCACTTCGGTGTTCTTCATTCTCGGGTTCAGCGTGGTGTTCATCGCGCTGGGCGCGACTGCAACCGCGTTCGGTCAGGTGTTCCGGCAAGCACTGCCGATTTTGACGCCCGTGGCGGGTCTGCTGATCATTGCCATGGGGCTGCACTTTCTCGGGGTTTACCGCATTGCAGTGCTGGACCAGCAGGTGCGGCATCAAGGACCGGGTATGGCAAGCGGGCCGCTGGGAGGCTTCCTGCTGGGCTTGGCCTTTGCAATCGGCTGGACCCCCTGCATAGGACCGGTTTTGGCTGCGGTGCTGTCCGTGGCTGCGAGCCGCGAAACCGCGTGGGAAGGCGCTTCGCTGCTGGCGCTATATTCGCTGGGTCTGGGCGTGCCGTTTTTTCTTGCCGGCATTGCCATCGGCCCGTTCCTGACCTTTTTCAACAGCTTCAAGCGACACCTGCATACGGTGGAGCGGGTGATGGGCGGGTTGCTGGTGGTGACGGGTGTGCTGTTTCTCACTGGCAATTTCACCCGCATATCGTTCTGGTTTCTCGACACCTTCCCGGTGCTGGCGGCGTTCGGCTGAGATCGGGCCTCAGATCAGCTTGAGCGCGCGCAGGGAGGCGTGGCTGTTCTTGCCGATCACCAGATGATCATGCAGCGTAATGCCCAGCGGCTTGGCGATGTCGCCGATTTCGCGGGTCATGCGCACGTCGGCGGAGGAGGGGGCCGGATCACCCGAAGGGTGATTGTGCACGAGGATCAGGGCGGTCGCGCCAAGTTCCAGTGAGCGCTTGATCACTTCGCGTGGATATACGGGAGTGTGATCAACCGTGCCGGTTTGCTGCACTTCGTCCGCAATCAGCCGGTTTTTCTTGTCGAGGAACAGGATGCGGAATTGCTCGATCGACTGGTAGGCCATCTGGGTCGTGCAGTAATCGATCAACTGCGACCAGGAGGAAAGGATGGGCTTTTCGGTCGAGATCCGATCGCGCCCGAAGCGGGCGGCGACAGCCTGGATGACCTTCAGATGAGCGACGGATGTCTCGCCTAATCCCTCGACCTTTCTGAGGCGGGCTTCACTGGCGTTGAATACCGCTGAGAATGAGCCGAACTCACGCAGCAGCGTCTTGGCCAAGGCCTTGGTGTCCTTGCGAGGAATCACCAGCTGCAGCGCAAGCTCCAGCAGTTCGTAGTCCTCCAGAGCATCGCCGCCCACGCGCAAGAAGCGCTCACGTACGCGTTGCCGGTGGCCGGCGCCGTCGATCTGGGCCGCCGAGGTGGCGAGCGGAGCCAGCGTCATCGGACGCTCGCCAAGGCCGTCTCGCTCGCCGCCGTCGCGGCTCATGCCGCTTGCCGGGCAGCGAGAGGATTGAACAGGCCCGCAGGCGAGCCGGTGAAGATCTCGTGGCCGGTCTCGGTGATGCCGATGGAGTGCTCGCATTGCGAGGACAGCGTTCGGTCGCGCGTTACGGCGGTCCAGCCATCCGAGAGAATCTTGACGTGGGGCCGGCCCAGATTGAGCATGGGCTCGATGGTGAAAATCATGCCGGGCCTGAGCGGCACGCCGGTGCCGGGAAGGCCAAAATGCAGGATATTGGGCTCGTCATGGAACAATTTGCCGACCCCATGGCCGACGAAATCACGCACCACGCTAGTCCTCTCGGCTTCGGCTACTGCTTGGATAGCGGCGCCGATGTCGCCGGTGGTGTTGCCCGGCTTGGCGGCGGCGAGGCCGGCTTCCAGGCTCTGGTAGGTCACTTCGATCAGTCGCTCGGCCTTGCGGGCGATTTCGCCCACCGGATACATGCGGCTGGAATCGCCATACCAGCCATCAACGATCAGCGTCAGGTCGATATTGACGATATCGCCTTCCTTGAGCGGCCGCTCATCGGGAATGCCGTGGCACACGACATGGTTGATCGAGGTGCAAAGGGAATGGCGGAAGCCCTTGTAGAAGATGGTGGCGGGCATCGCCCCGTGATCACGCGCGAACTCGTAGGCAATGCGGTCGAGGGTTTCGGTCGGCACGCCAGGCTCGACATATTCGGTGAGCACATCGAGCGCCCGCGCCGTCAGCTGGCCGGCCTTGCGCATTCCCTCAAAACCTTCCGCGTCGTGCAGCGGAATAACGCCGGGCGTACGGCGGCCTTTGGTTGCGGCATCGACAAAAGTGACCATCATGCTCTCCGGAAACGGAGCAAAGATAATCGCCCGTTCCCGTGATTGGAAGGGCTAGTGCGGTTAGCCATGACCGCACCGCGCCTTGACGCTCCCTCAAGGGCACGGCATTGCTGGGAAGCAACAGCCAGGTTTTTCCCCATGTCGAGCGCCACCTCCGTCACCGCCGGGCTTCTGGTCATCGGCGATGAAATTCTTTCGGGCCGCACCAAGGACGTCAATATCGGCGCCACAGCCGATTTTTGCACCGATCTGGGCATCGAACTCAAGGAAGTGCGGGTGGTCAGTGACGAAACCGACGACATCGTCGCCGCCGTCAACGCGCTCCGCTCGCGCTACACCTATGTGTTCACGACCGGCGGCATCGGCCCGACCCACGATGACATCACCGCGGACGCCATTGCCAAGGCCTTCGGCGTGGCCCTGCCGATCAATCCCGAAGCCCGCGCCATGCTGGAAGCCCGCTGGCGCGAAACGGGGACCCAGGTCAATGAAGCACGCCTACGGATGGCAAGGATCCCTGAAGGAGCCGACCTGATCGTCAATTCGGTGAGTGCGGCGCCCGGTTTCCGGATCGGCAATGTGCATGTGATGGCGGGCGTGCCCATCATCATGCGGGCCATGCTCGAGGCGCTGGCCCCGACGCTGCAGGGCGGCAGGCGGGTATTGTCGGAAACGGTGCGCGCCGCAGTCGGCGAAGGCACGGTTGGTGGCCCATTGGGCGAATTGCAGGCACAATATCCCGACGTGAAGATGGGCTCTTATCCCCAGATGGGGCAGGGTCGCGTCATGACCGAACTGGTGTTGCGCTCGTCCGACGCTCAGCGGCTGGCCGAGGCGACAACCAAAGTGCGGGCCATGGTGGATGCAGCGCATCGGGCTGCCGGTGTTGAGCCGCCGCAAGACTGATTGGCGTTGCGCCTTAGGTTTGCTAAGGAGGCGGTTTTCGCGCTGCCCTTTGGCGCGGGCGCGTATGGAGATGGATTTGAGCAACGCTTACCAGAAGAACTTTCCCGTCACCTGGGACCAGTTCCATCGCGACAGCCGGGCACTGGCCTGGCGGCTGATGGGGATGGGAACCTTTGACGCCGTAGTCGCCATCGCCCGTGGCGGGCTGGTGCCGGCGACCATCGCCGCTCGTGAGCTCAATATCCGGGTGGTAGAATCGGTTTCGGTCAAATCCTACGACCACCAGAACAAGGGCTTGGTCAAAGTCCTGAAGCCCATTGCGCCACAGATCCTGGAAATGGCGCAGGGCGGTGGCAAGGTATTGATCGTTGACGACCTGGTGGATACCGGCAACACGGCGCGCGCGGTGCGTGACATGCTGCCCGGCGCGCATTTCGCCACCGTCTACGCCAAGCCGATGGGGCGAGAGCTGGTGGACACGTTCATCACCGAAGTCAGCCAGGATACCTGGATCTTCTTTCCCTGGGACCTCGACGTGGCCTATGTGGCCCCGATGAGTGGTGGTACCGACTAGGCAGATTTCCCGCAGCAGGGAACGGCGAGCGGGCGTGGTGGAATGGTAGACACACCGGACTTAAAATCCGGAGGGGGTATCCCCGTGCGGGTTCGAGTCCCGCCGCCCGCACCAGAATGGAATGCCCATGATTGAACGCATCGACACCGGCATCGCGCCGTCCTCCGCACCGGTCAACGACGCTGTGCGCGCGGGCAAGCAGGTCTGGCTGGTCGCCATCGCCGAGGATCCCGTATCGGGAGAGATCGTCCAGGGCGGTATCGAGATGCAAGCAGAGCGGGCGATTGCCAATCTCGATACCGCGGTCCGTGCCGCCGGTGGCACGCTCGCCAACATCGTGCAGGTGCAGGTGTTTCTGGTCGACAAGGCTGATGCTGCCGGCATGAACCGGGTTTATGCCTCGCACTTCCAGCCACCTTATCCCGTGCGTGCAACCGTCGTGGTCAAGGAACTGCTGGCTGAGGGCCTGCGCATCGAGTTGCTGGCTACCGCCGTGCTGGAGTAGGCCCGAATGCTGCTGAAGCGCGAACTGCTCGAGGCGATCAAGGCCGGCGAGGTGGACCTGGTGTTCCGCCGCTGGACGCGCCCGACCGTCAAGGCTGGCGGGACGCTGAAGACCAAGATCGGGCTACTGGCGATCGGCGCCATGGAGGAGATGGATCCGGCAGATGTCACCGAGGCAGATGCCAGGCGCGCTGGCTTTGCCGACCTGACTGAGTTCCGGCGGTGGCTCGAGACCATGAAACCCGGGCACCTGTTCCAGCGCATCGAGGTCAGCTATCTCGGCGAGTCCTAGAACGGCACCGGCGCCCCAAACAGCGTGAACACTCCGGTAGTTGGGTGCGTAAAGCCCAACTCCGCGGCGTGCAGTTGCAGGCGATCCGCCGCGGCGAAGTCCTCAGGCCCGGCGTAAAAGGCGTCACCCAGGATCACGTGACCGATCGCCATCATGTGCACGCGCAACTGGTGGGTGCGCCCGGTCAGCGGGTGCAGGCGCACGCGGGTCGCGCCGGCTTCACGCTCCATCACCGTCCACTCGGTCTGGGCCGGCCGGCCGTTTTCCCAATCCACCCGCTGGCGGGGCTTATTCTCCCAGTCGGTAGCGAGCGGTAGGTCCACAAGGCCGCTGTCGGCTTCGAGGATGCCGCTGACCCGGGCCACATAGCTCTTTTTGGTTTGGCGGTGCTCGAACTGCGAGCCGATGCGGCCATGCGCGCGCTTGTTGAGTGCCATCACGAGGACGCCGGAAGTGTCCTTGTCGAGGCGATGGCACATGCCCGCGGTGGGCCAGGTCCGACGGGCGCGGTATTCCAGGCAGTCCCAGAGCGAAGGGTCCTTGCCCGGCACGCTGAGCAGGCCGCTGGGCTTGTCGAGCACCAGGATGTCGTCATCCACGTGGATCACGGACAGATAGGGATCG
>JAQGKH010000204.1 GCA_028290225.1 Devosia sp.
GCCAGCGCATTGGTGAGTTCACGCGCCTGGTTGCGCACTTCATAGGTGTCGATCACGTCGCGCAGCTGGCGATCGATCCCCTGCATCATGATCAGCGCTGCGGTTGCCGCCAGCACCACCAGCGCCAGCGAGGCAAACACCGCCAGTCTTTGCAGTGATCCTCGCGACGATGTGACCTTGTCGGTCTGGCTCAACCTGCCCTCACTTCAACATCCACGCACGCGTCCCCCGTGCCCGCTCTTGGGCAACGGCGGTGGCGGTTTTGAGGCCGCACCCTAGATAAACGGGCGGTTCGGCTCGATCGTCCCGTCCCAGTCGGCCAGTTGCATCAGCCCATCGGGATCCAGCACGTCGCAGGCCCGATCCAGCCACCGAATCAGCGTGCGGTCGGCAAGGCGCCGCAGCGTCTTGTTGGTGTGCACGATGGATAGTCCCAGTGTATCGGCAACATGCATCTGGCTGATGGGAATGTGGAGCGTGCGCGATGGCGCCAGGCCGACCGCCGCGGCACGATGATACAAAAACGCGATGAGGTAGGCGGCACGCTCGGTGGCGCTGCGGCGCCCGACACTGAGCAGGTGCTCGTCCAGCATCCGTTCTTCGCGTGCGGCCAGCCAGGTGACGTCGAACCCGAGGCCGGGATGATTACGGAACACTTCATCGAGCCGGTTGCGCTGGAACACGCACAACACCATGGGTGACAGCGCTTCCACCGAGTGCTGCATCTCACCCAGAACCGAGCCTTGCAGCCCCACCAGGTCTCCTGGCAGCACATAATTGAGAATCTGCCGCCGTCCATCGGGCAAGGATTTATAGCGGAACGCCCAACCTGAAAGCACCGTATAAAGGTGAGCGTTGTTGGCGCCCTCTGCGAGCACCGTTGCCCCGGTTTCCGCAATCAATTCGCCCGTCTTGAACGTGGAAATGAACTGCAATTCCTCGGCAGAGAATTCGCGGAATCGCGGCATGGCGCGCAATGGGCACTGCTGACAGGGCACCCGCCGACCGGAACTGGGCAGAACGAGACTCAAGCAACACCGCTGATCAGCCAAAAGTGGCCCTTTGGAGCGGTAGCTAAGGTGCGCTGCCGCTACATGTCAAACTTAAATGACGCAGGTCCCGCTTGCCCTCATTAGAGTGGCTCACATCAGCGGATCACCATGCTCACCGGCCAAACTGTTCTCGTTGTCGAAGAAGAACTGCTTATCGCATTGGACATCCAGCGCGTGCTGGAGTCGTTCAATGTTGGGGAAACCACCTTGGCCCATTCGGTCGGCGAAGCGTTGGCACTCCAGGATCACTGGAGTTCGTGCGCCTTGGCGATCATCGACCTCAAGCGCGCCGCGCCGGATGAGCTGGCGCTGTGCCAGGCCTTGCGCAATGCCGGCGTGCCGCTGGTGTTCACCACGGCCGATTACATTACCGCCCGTGGCGTTCCTGGCATGCACGATGTTGCGGTCGTGCTCAAACCCGTCCCTGAGCAAAAACTGACGAGCGCCATTGCCGGAGCGCTCGCCAGAAGAACCTAGAACGAGTGGTTGGACGTGGTAACCTGGGTGGAAACCGCATCAGGGCCGAAATCTGCCTCGCCACTGATCTTCAGGATATCCTGCAAGCGGGTGCGCGCCCGGCTGACGCGGCTTTTCATCGTCCCAACCGCGCAATCGCAGATTTCGGCGGCTTCCTCGTAAGAAAATCCGGATGCGCCGATCAGGATCACCGCTTCTCGCTGGTCGTCGGGCAACTGCGACAGGGCCTTCTTGAAGTCCTGCAGATCCATCGAGCCATACTGTGAGGGATGCACCGACAAGCGTTCGGTGAAGGCGCCATCACTGTCCTGCACCTCGCGGCCACGCTTGCGCATCTGGCTGTAGAACTCGTTGCGCAAGATGGTGAACAGCCAGGCCTTGATATTGGTGCCCATTTCAAAGCTGGACTGCTTGGCCCAGGCTTTCATCACGGTGTCCTGCACCAGGTCGTCGGCCTTGTCGTGCTTGCCGGTCAGCGATACGGCAAAGGCGCGCAGGCTGGGCAGCGTGGCCAACATCTCACGCTTGAACGAAGGCGCTTCGGCTTCCATGCCGCTACTCTCCGCCATGTTGGACGTGCTTGGTGGTTTGTGCCTGCTCGGCGCTGTCGAGTTTCTCGAGAAGATCGAGCAACTGCTCGGGGACGCCCTCATCCTGAACTGCGCCATAAAGCGCGCGGAGGCGCGATCCGATATCCGAATTCGGACCCAGGCCATCCTCCGCCCGCCCCTGCACACGCATACGTTGCTGGGACACAAAATTATCCTTTATCATACCTACAAAACTGATCCGATTTGCCCACTAGGGCGATAAAATGCACGACCGGCAAAAAAGTTCCAAGCCGTGGGAACTTTCATTTGGCCGCACCGTTTATTCGGATCGCGACTGTTACGAGCTTCAAGCGTCACTGGGAGTTGTTAATGACTTTGTCCACGCGGATCGCTCCGCATCTGCCGTATCTACGGCGGTTTTCCCGTGCAACCACGGGGTCCCAAACCTCCGGCGACGCCTATGTCGCTGCCACCCTCGAAGCTCTGATCGCGGATATCTCGCTGTTCCCCGAAGCGTCGAACGACCGTATTGCCCTTTACAAGCTGTTCTCGGCCCTCTTCTCGTCCTCGGCAGTCAAGGTTCCCGAGCCGGTGTCCACCTTTGCTTGGGAGCAACGCGCGGCCAGCAATCTGGCCAATCTCGCCCCTCGCCCCCGCCAGGCGTTCCTCCTGGTAGCGGTTGAGGGCTTCACCCATCAGCAGGCCGCCGAAATCCTGTCCGTTTCAGACCAGGAGTTCGCAGCCCTGCTCGACGAGGCCTCGGTGGAGATTTCCCGCCAGGTCGCAACTGAGATCATGATCATCGAAGACGAGCCGCTGATCGCGATGGATATCGAGCAGCTTGTTGAAAGCCTTGGCCACAAGGTGGTGAGCGTTGCGCGCACCCATAAGGAAGCGGTCAATCTGTTCAACCAGACCAATCCCCGGATGATCCTGGCTGATATCCAGCTGGCGGATGGCAGCTCGGGCATTGATGCGGTTAACGACATTCTGAACACCCATTCGGTACCGGTGATCTTCATCACCGCCTTCCCCGAGCGCCTGCTGACCGGTGAGCGACCCGAGCCCACCTTCCTGGTCACCAAGCCGTTCAATCCCGACATGGTGAAGGCCCTCATCAGCCAGGCCTTGTTCTTTGATGAAGGTTCTCGCGCCGCGGCGTAAGCACCTTGCAAGCCATTGATCGGGCCGGGTTTTCCTGGCCCTTTTTTATGGGTTGCCGGAACCGCGCTAGTAGCCACCCGTTACCACTGCATTGGCAGGTCGGGAGCTAAGCATGCTGTATTATGCGCTTGTCTTTCTTGTTATTGCGATGATCGCCGGGATTCTCGGCTTTGGCGGAATAGCCGGCGCGTCGGCGGGCTTGGCCCAGCTTCTGTTTTTTCTGTTTCTGGCTGTTGTCGTCATCACTTTCGTCGTTGGCCTGATTCGGCGTGTCTGAAGCATCCTGAGCCATCCCCGAGCCAGAGGCGTAGGCGACGGGCCGGCGTCTTTGCTCATCGGTGGCCGCAATTAGCGAGCAGTAGCGCCATGCCAAGTACTTTTCCCGAGCCCCCTTCCGCCTTGCGATTGCGTGCTTTGTCGGCTGGCCTGGCTGGGCAGGGCATCTGCATTCTCCACCAGAACACTGACGGCCGTTTCGATCTGGCGGAGAACCTGCCTCCCGCCTGGGCTGAAACGCCGGTGATCGGCGGCACCGAGCGGGACCTGCTGCCCGAAGCGCTTGCCGAGGCGTTTGCCCAGGCCGTTGCCGAGTGCCGCTCCACCGGCCAGGAGCAGACAACCAGCCTGGAGTTGGCTGATGCCTCGCGGCGGCGGCAGTTCGATGTTCGCTTCCTTCCCGATATCGAGGGCACCATCATCGTCCTCAACGAGGTCACCGATGAGCGCAGCCGCGAAGCCGCCATTGCGGCCCTGCTGCGCGAGGTCAGCCACCGCTCCAAGAACCTGCTCGCCATCGTGCAAAGCGTCGCCATGCAAACCGCCCATCACAGCGGCGGCATCAAGGACTTCCTCGACAAGTTCCGCGGCCGCCTGCATGCCTTGTCCAGCACGCAGGATCTCGTCACCGAAAGCAACTGGCAGGGTACGCACCTGCAATCGCTCGTCGCCTCCCAGCTGACCCGGGTAAGCTCCGGCATGCTCAAGGAGATGCGGATCACCGGCGACAACCCCCTGCTCGGGCCCAATGCCGCGCTCCATATAGGGCTCGCCATCCATGAACTCGCCGCCAATGCCGTGTTTCACGGCGCCCTTTCGGACGGGCAAATGGGGCATGTCTGGATCGATGCCAAGATTGATCAGGAGGATGGGCAGCCCCCTTCCCTGGTGATCGAATGGCAGGAAACCGGCATCGACACGGACAAGACCCGGCAAGCGCCCCGCTTCGGCACCATGGTGCTCGAGCGCATCGTGCCGCTCTCGGTTGGCGGCAGTGCGACCTTCAGCATTGAGGAAGACCGGCTCAGCTATCGCCTGCGCGTACCGGCCGACCAGTTCGAAGCGTAGCCGTAACCCGTGGCTTTCGCAGTATTTCCGCTTGCTAAATGCGTGGCTTTTGCATTTCTTGGTGGCGATCTGTAAACACGCCTGAAAAACGGGCAGGACTGCAGGAACGGTTCTGACCAATACAGGCACAGGGTAAGTATGAAGCAAACGGAGCCCGCTGCGGCGAAACCCCCGGTGGTGCAGATCCAGGACCTGCATAAATCATTTGGTGCGCTGGAAGTGCTCAAGGGCATTTCCTTTGCTGCCTATGAGGGCGAGGTTATTTCCCTTATCGGTTCTTCAGGTTCGGGCAAATCGACGCTGTTGCGCTGCATCAACATGCTCGAAGTTCCCGAGCGGGGCACCGTGTCGATCGCTGGCGAGCCAATCAGCTTGCGCGGTGAGGGACCCAATCGCCGCATCGGCAATGAAGAACAGATCCGCCGGGTGCGCTCCCAATTGGGCATGGTCTTCCAGTCCTTCAATCTATGGGCGCACATGACCATTCTCCAAAATGTCATGGAAGCCCCACTGGTGGTGCAAAAGCGGCCCCGTGCCGAGGTGGAGAGCGAAGCGCTCGCCATGCTGGGCAAGGTGGGCATCGCCGAGAAGGCAGCAAGCTACCCGGCCCAGCTTTCGGGCGGTCAGCAACAACGCGCTGCCATCGCCCGGGCGCTATGCATCAATCCACGTGTCATGCTGTTCGACGAACCGACTTCCGCGCTTGATCCCGAGCTTGAAGTGGAAGTGCTGCGCGTCATCAAGGTTTTGGCCGATGAAGGGCGCACCATGATCCTTGTGACGCACGACATGGAGTTCGCCCGTTCGGTGTCCGATCGCGTCATCTTTTTGCATCTGGGTCGCATCGAGGAAGAAGGCACGCCCCAGGACGTATTCGGCGCCACCAAGTCCACTCGCCTCAAGCAATTCCTCAACGCTGCCCAGCACGACTAGGCAACACTGGTTCAAACGGAGACCACCATGAAAAGCATACTTCTCGCGGCCTTGGCCACGCTCACCCTTTCAACTGCCTTGCAGGCGCAGGAAACCGTCCGCATTGCCACGGAGGGCGCTTACGCCCCCTGGAACTTCCTCGATGATTCCGGCGCGCCCGCCGGCTTTGAGATCGAGCTGGGCAACGCCATCTGCGCCCAGGCTGAGCTCACCTGCGAATGGGTCATCAATGATTGGGATTCCATCATTCCCAACCTGCTGGCCGGCAACTACGACCTGATCCTGGCCGGCATGTCGATCACCGATGAACGCCGCCAGTCCATCGATTTCACCCAGAACTACTTTCCGCCCGATCCCTCGCGTTTTGTTGCCACTGCTGGCGCCGGCCTTGATTTTGCCAATCTGAGCGGCGTCCGCATTGGCGTGCAGGGCGGCACCATTCAAGCCAGCTATGCCGAGCAGAACTACAGCGCCGGCAACACCATCGTCGCCTTCACCACCGCCGATCAGGCCATGGCCGATCTGGCGGCCGGCAATCTCGACACCATCCTTGCCGATGGCGCCTATCTCGAGCCCGTCGTCACGGCTTCAGGCGGCTCGATCGAGTTCGTGGGCGAGGAAATCATGATCGGCGGCGGCGTCGGCGGTGGTATCCGCAAGGACGATGCCGAATTCAAATCCACCATCGACGGCGCGATCACCGCTCTCAAGGCCGACGGCACGGTTGACGAGTTGATCGCCAAGTGGTTCGAAGGTCGCGGCCCTTATTTCGCCGAATAATCCGGTTGGGCCGGGGTGGTCACCTGCCCCGGCTCCGCCCAGTTTAGCTCCTCTTGACCGGTCAGCCCTTCTCCATGAGCGACGACATCGCCTTCTGGCTCGCTTATCTGACCAACGGCAAGCACCTCACCTGGTATGCGAGCTTCCAGTTCACTATCTTCGCAGCCCTTGCCGGCGGCGCCCTGGCGGTGGTCTTCGGCCTGCTCGGGGCCACCTTCCGCAATTCCCGCTTTGCGCCGCTGCGGCTTGTTGGTGGCTTTTATGCCTCCATCGTGCGCGGCGTGCCCGATGTGCTCTTCTTCCTGTTCTTTCCCCTGGCCTTCGAGCAGGGCATGGAATGGCTTCTCGCCACCCAGGTGTGTTCGCCTGGCGATATCGCGGCCCAAACCGCCGCCTGGCCCCCTTGCCAGAAGGCGAACTGGTTGCTGGGCACGCCCGAATACCTCATCCTGGCCTCGGTTTCGCTTGGCCTGGTCTACGGCGCCTTTGCCAGCACGGTGATCCACGGCGCGCTCCGCTCGGTGCCGCGCGGCCAGCTCGAAGCCGCCCAGGCCTTTGGCCTGTCTGCCCGTCAGGTGCTGTGGCGCGTTCATATCCGCCAGATGTGGATCTATGCCCTGCCCGGCCTGTCCAATGTCTGGATGCTGATCGTCAAGGCGACGTCACTGCTTTCGCTGCTGCAGATCGCCGATATCGTGCTCTGGGCGGATCGGCTCGGCGCTCCCAATTTCCTGCCTACTGTCGGGCTCGTGCATGACGATTGGCGCTGGCGGTACTACCTCGTGCTGTTCGTCTTCTATATCCTCGTGACGCTCCTGTCCGAGAAGGCCTTCGCCGCCATCACGCGGCGCGTCGGCCGCGGCGTCCTGAGCGAGGAGCACAACTGATGGAGCGTATTCTCGCTGAACTGGCGCTGTTCATGCCCGCCGTGCTGTTCAACATCTACTTCGCGGCAGCCTCCATTCCGGTCGGCTTTGGGCTGGCCATCCTGCTGGCGCTCGGCAAGGCATCGCGCAATCCGCTGCTGTCGCGCTTCTGCCGCGGCTACATCTACGCCTTTCGCGGCTCGCCGCTCTTTATCCAGTTCTTCATGTTCTATTCGCTGGCCCTGTCGCTCAATATCAGCCTGTGGAAGCCCTGGGGCATTTCCTGGTTCGTGCTCCACCCCCTGTTTATCGGTCCTCTCGTGCTGACCCTCAACACCGGCGCGTACACCGCCGAGATCCTCTACGGCGCGCTTCGTGCCGTGCCACGCGGCGCCATCGAGGCCGCCCGGGCTTTTGGCATGAGCCCCTGGCAGCAGTTCCGCTCCGTGGTCTGGCCCACGCTCATTCGCCTGGCCTGGCCCGCCTACACCAATGAAGTCGTGTTCCTGTTCCACGCCACGGCCATCGTTTATTTCGCCCTGCCCGTGATCGGCCAGCAAAAGGACCTGATGATCACGGCCAAGGAGTTATTCGAGCGCGACTACAATGCCTTCCTGCACTTTTCGGTGGCAGCATTGTTTTTCCTGGCCGTGTCGCTCGTCGTATTCTTCAGCTTCGGCCTGGTTTACCGCCGGCTGATGCGCCACCTGCCCGCGCAGCCCGGCCTGCGCTTCGCCCCCAAATGGATGCGCTGACCCCATGACCTTTGAACTGCATCGCACGCTGCTGGACGGCGACGTCCCCGGCACCAGCACCGAACTCTTCTGGTACACCGCGGGGCCCGAGGACGCGCCTTACAGCGTCCATCTGCAGGCAGCGCTCCACGCCGACGAACAGCCCGGCACCATGGCGCTGCACCATCTCCTGCCCATGCTGCGCGACGCCGATGCCGCCGGCACGCTACGCGCCCGCTTCACCATTTTTCCCTCGGTCAACCCGCTGGGGCTCAGCAACCGCTCGCTCCGCCACCATATCGGGCGCTACGACACCGAAACCGGCGTCAACTACAACCGCCGCTGGCCCGATCTTTATCCGCTGATTGCCCCGGCCCTAGCCGGCCGCCTGGGCGCGGATCCCGCCGCCAACACCTCGGCCATCCGCGCCGCCGTCGCCGCCTGGATCGAGGGGCAGGTTCCCAGTTCCGCCGCCCAGCAGCTGCGGCTTCATGTGCTGCGCTCTGCCAGCACCGCCGATCTGATCCTTGATCTGCATTGCGACGACGATAGCCTCAAGCACATCTTCACCTCGCCCGAGCTGATGCCGGGCCTGCAGGACCTCGCCGACTGGATGGGCGTTGCCGCCACGCTCACGGCCGAAGACAGCGGCGGCGGCTCCTTTGACGAGATCTTCCCCACGCTTTACCGCAAAGCCGGGCTTGCCAATCCCGGGCACCCCATCCCCGCCGCCGTTCAGGCGGCGACGCTGGAATATCGCGGCCGCGCCGACAGCTTCGACCATCTGGGCCGCGAGGACGCCCTTGGGCTGTTCAACTTCCTTGCCGGACGCGGGCTGGTGGACCAGGCGCCGGCGCAGCGCCCCACCCCGGCGCCCCCTCCAACCCCGTTCGAGGCCACCGAAGTGCTGCGCGTCGATGCGCCGGGCCTTCTTGCCTACCGGGTTGAACTGGGTGATCGCGTCCAAAAGGGTCAGCCAGTCGCCGATCTGATCGCCATGGACGGCCCCGACGCCTTCATGGGGCGCCGGCCAATCCTTTCAAGCACGGACGGCATCGTGCTGTCGCGCGTTTCGGCCAAATATGTGCGCCGCGGTGCCGGCATCGCCAAGATCGTGGGCAGCGAAATCCTGCCGACCCGCGCCGGCGCCTATCTGCTGGAAGACTAGCGCCGGGCCAGCCCATGCTCCTGGTGCTCCAGCGCCATCATGACGCCCCGCAACTCGGCCAGCCCCTTCATGCGCCCGATGGTAGGATAGCCCGGCTGGGCTCGCCGGTTCAGGTCATCCAGGATGTCCTGCCCATGGTCAGGCCGCATCGGAACGGTGTGGTCGCTTCGACCCTCCACCCGCCGCCGGTTTTCCTCGCGCACGATGGCGGCGATCAGCGCCACCATGTCCACATCCCCGCCCAGATGCTCGCTTTCATGAAACGAGCCCATCACCTCGTTGGTGTCGCGCTTGACGTTGCGCAGATGCAGGAAGTGCACCCGGCTCCCCAGCCGCTCCATCATGCCCGGCAGATCGTTGTCCGGTCGCACCCCGAGCGATCCCGAGCACAAGGTCATGCCACTGGCAGGACTGTCCACCGCATCGAGGATCCTCTTGTAATCCGCTTCGGTGGACATCACCCGGGGCAAGCCCAGCAGTGCAAACGGGGGATCATCGGGGTGGCAGCATAGCCGCACCCCGAGCTCTTCGGCCGTCGGCACCACGGCCTCAAGAAAATCGATGAAATGCGCCCGCAACCGCTCGGCGCTGATCTGCCCATATTCCGCCAGATGCGCACGCACATCGTCCAGCGTCATGGATTCGGTTGATCCAGGCAGGCCCATGGTGATGTTGCGGGCCAGCCGCTTCTTGCCGTCCTCGTCCAGTGCCGCGAACCGCCGCCCCGCCTCATCGACAATGGCATTGCTGTAATCCGCCCCGGCTCCCGGCCGCTCCAGGATATGGATGTCGAATGCGGCAAAATCATTGATGTCAAAGCGCATGCAGGATGCGCCATTGGCCAGGGTAAAGCGCAGATCGGTGCGCGTCCAATCCAGCACCGGCATGAAGTTGTAGCAGACGACCTCGATGCCGCTCGCCGCCAGATTGCGCAGCGACACCTTGTAGGTCTCGAGGTGCTCGCGCCAGTCGTTCTTTTGCTTTTTGATATCCTCGGAAACCGGCAGGCTTTCCACCACATCCCAGGTCAGCCCTGACGGAGCTCCGTTCCGGCGCGTGCCGATCTCCTGATGCCGCTTGGCGATGTCCTCAGGCGTCCACACCGCCCCATTGGGCACCTGATGCAGCGCACTGACGACGCCCGCCGCGCCCGCCTGGGTGATATCATCGATGCTGGTCAGATCTTGTGGACCAAACCACCGCCACGTTTGTCGCATCCGCCGCTCCCCCTTGTATGGTAGCTCCTTGCCATAGCACCGGCAGGAACGAAAGAGCCTTTGCGCTAGCGCAGCTCCTTGTCATAGACGAACTTGGGCATCTGCCAGCGGCGCAGCAAAGCCAGCACCCGCAGCGGAAAGCCGACCGCCATGGCCACGAGGATCACGAGGTCCCCCTGCAATCCCGCTGCCAGGCCGAAGAAATACACCGCGCCGGTCACCAGCGACACGGTGGCGTAAAGTTCCCCCCGGAACACCAGCGGAATGTCGTTGCACAACACATCGCGCAGGATGCCCCCAACGATCCCCGTCACCATACCGGAAACCAGCACGATGATCGGATGGGCGCCAATCTCCATGGCCACATCGCAGCCAATGATGGTGAACACCACCAGCCCCAACCCATCGAGCAGCAGGAACGGCCAGCGCAGTCGGTCCACGAACCGCGCAATGGCGATGGTGAGCAGCGCCGCACTGCACACCAGTACGAGGATATAGGGATTGGCCACCCAATAAAGCGGATAATGGTCGAGGAACAGGTCCCGCGTCGTGCCGCCCCCCAGCGCCGTCACCGAGGCCAGCACGCAGACGCCGAACCAGTCCATGTTGCGCCGGCCCGCTGCCAGCGCAGCCGTCATCGCCTCGGCGGTGATTGCGACATAAAAGATGATGGTCAGCATGCCAAGCTCCGAAGCGCCCAACCGCGCTCCGGTCACGTTACAGCAGCAGGCTCTTGCGTCCAGTGCGACCCAAGAGCCCGTTGACTAGATGTGGATGGCGC
>JAQGKH010000230.1 GCA_028290225.1 Devosia sp.
ACCGCGCCAACGCCCTCCCCATCCCGCTGACCATCGTCCCAGGCCATATGAGCGACGAGGAAATCATCGCCATCTGCTGAGATTTTTGGCCGGTTCCGCAGGCTACACGTTGCCTTGCACACCATCCCCCCGAAAACCCCGCGCTCCCTTCGTCCCCTCCCCCTTGAGGGGAGGGCCAGGGAGGGGGTCCATCAGATAAGAATCCGGCAATCGGGTCCGGAAAACCCTAAGTCTTCAAATCCCAGCCTGCTTGCGCCGCAACAACCCGTCATTGACAAAGGTCCCGAACGGCACAAAAGCCGCCAGCGCCGTGCGCACCCATTCGAGCCGGGTAAACCCCTTGCCCGGCAGGCACACCGCCATGGCCAGCAGATACAACACAAACGCCGCCCCATGCACCGCCCCGACGGACGGCACGAGAACAGGATTGCCCCCCAAATACTTCAGCGGCATGGCAACGCCAAACAGCGCCAGTGTGGTGATGCCCTCAAGCAGGGCCAGTCGTCGAAACCATTGGATCATGCCTGGCGTTCTAGCGCATGCGCTGCATACGAGCCACGCGACCCCTCGTCACGTAAAGCCTCTTGCGTAGCGCTTCGAAAAGACTATTTTAGAAGCGTTCTAAACACATCTGCGGCAAGGAAACGCCATGTTCATCCAGACCGAAGCCACGCCCAATCCGGCGACCCTCAAGTTCCTGCCGGGGCGCGATGTGCTGGTGGGCGAACCGCGCGATTTCCGCAATCCCGACGCTGCGGCGGCCTCGCCGCTGGCCATGGGCCTGTTCGCCATTTCGGGCGTGACCGGCGTGTTCCTGGGCTCGGACTTCATCTCCGTCACCAAGGATGACACGAACTGGGCCCATATCAAGCCGGCCATTCTCGGCGTCATCATGGATCATTTCCTGTCTGGCAGGCCGGTGATCGCGCCCCAGGGCGAGAACTCCGTTGACCTGGCTGCCGATAGCGACGAGTTCTTCGAAGCCGAAGACAGTGAAACCGTCGAAGTGATCAAGGAATTGCTGTCCACCCGCGTCCGTCCGGCCGTAGCGATGGATGGCGGCGACATCATCTTCAAGGGCTACAAGCAAGGCACCGTGTTCCTGCATATGCAGGGCGCCTGCTCGGGCTGCCCGTCCTCCACGGCCACCCTCAAGAACGGCATCGAGAATCTGCTGCGCCACTTCGTGCCCGGCGTGGAAGCGGTTCAGCAGGTCTGAACCAGCGCCCGTCGCGCCATCAAAAAGCCCGGAGCGATCCGGGCTTTTTGTTTATCGGCTGGAGGCCTTTTCGCTGTCGCTGCGCTGGTCGGTGATCGCCAGCGGCTCTTCGGGCGCGCCACCTTCCGGCACCCGCCGGATCCGCAGCCGTTTGATCCGGCGGCTATCGGCCGCCAGTACCTCGAATTCGAACCCGGCAAGCCCGGTGACCTTCTCGCCGCGCTTGGGCACGTGTCCGGCCAGGTCGAACACCAGCCCGCCCACCGTATCCACCTCTTCGGCATAGCTGCCCGGATCGAAATCGGGCCCGATCAGCGCCTGCACATCGGCGAGCTCGGCGCGCGCATTGGCAATATAGGTGTCGGTGCCCACCTTGCGGATCAGGGCGGCGGTGAATTCGTCATGCTCGTCCTCGATCTCCCCGACCACAGCTTCGAGCAGGTCCTCGATGGTCACCAGGCCATCCGTGCCGCCATATTCGTCGATGACGATGGCCATGTGAACGCGGCTGGCGCGCATCGATTGCAGCAGGTCGCCCACCGGCATGAAGGTGGGCACGAACATGGCGGTGCGCACCAGGTCGAGCTTGCCGATCTTGGAGCGCAGCGCTGGCGACACCAACTTGACCGGCACTTCCTTTTCCGGATCGGTGACGGTGTCGGTGATGCGCCGCAGCGCATCCTTGACGTGGATGAACCCGAGGATGTTGTCGAGCCCGTCCTCATAGACCGGCAGGCGCGAATGCCCGACATCGCGGAATTTGGCGAGGAGCGTGCCCAGGTTGATATCGGCCTCGATGGCCTGGATGTCCGAGCGCTCCACCATCACGTCGCCCACCGAAACATTGCCCAGCTTGAGCACGTTCTGCAGGATCGTCCGCTCGCTTTCGGAAAAGTCGCCCGTTTCGGCGCTGCCCGGCTCATCGAGTGCTTCCTGCAGGTCCTCTCGCAGGGAGGCCGTGCCGCGCGCCAGCATGGAGCGGATGCGCTGCAGGAAGGACAGCCCCCGCGCCGCGATGGGCGCGGGGGCGGGGGGAGAAGGAGGCTCGGCGTTCTCGGGTCGATGGCCCAAACTGTCGCTGTCGGTCATTGTCTCACGCCGCAGGGCGGCTTTGCTGGTGGATGAAAGGGCAAGGGCGCAACGCCCCTATTCGGCATAGGGATCCTCGATCCCAAGGCTCGCTAATATCGTGGTTTCAAGGCTTTCCATGCGCAAGGCCTCGTCCTCCTGGATATGGTCATGCCCAAGGATATGCAAAAAGCCATGCACCACGAGATGGGTGAAATGGTCGGCAAAGCTCTTGCCCAGCTCCTGGGCTTCCCGCTCGATGGTTTCGCGCGCCAGCGTGATATCGCCCAAGATGCCGACCACCGGACCGAATGGCTCGATCTGGGGAAAGCTCAGCACATTGGTGGAGCTGTCCTTGTTGCGCCATTGGGCATTGAGCTCGCGCTGCTCGGCATCGTCGGTAAGCACGATGGACAGCTCGGCCGCGCCCCGGATCTTCGCCTTGGATTGGGCAACGGCGGCCAGCACGGCGCGCTCGGCCAGCGCGTCGAGTTCGTCGGGCCAGCCATCGCTGTTGCGCAGAATGGCGATGTCGAGCGGTGGCACGGTCAGCGGGCCACCCCTTCGGCGAGCTTTTCCTGCGCCTTGCGCGTCGTGTCGGCCTCATAGGCGCGCACGATCCGCCCGACCAGGGCATGGCGCACCACGTCCTTGTCGCCAAAGCGCGACACATGCACCCCCTCGATGCCATCGAGCAGCGACACCGCCTCGACCAGCCCCGATTTCTCGCCGCGCGGCAGGTCGACCTGGGTCGGATCGCCGGTGACGATCATCTTGGAATTTTCCCCGAGGCGCGTCAAAAACATCTTCATCTGCATCGAGGTGGTGTTCTGCGCTTCATCGAGAATGACCACCGCATTGGCCAGCGTGCGCCCGCGCATGAACGCCAGCGGCGCCACTTCGATGATTCCCGAGGTGATGCAGCGCTCGACATTTACGGACATCATCATGTCGTAGAGCGCATCATAAAGCGGGCGCAGATAGGGATCGACCTTTTCCTTCATGTCGCCCGGCAAAAAGCCCAGCCGCTCGCCCGCTTCCACCGCCGGCCGCGACAGGATGATGCGGTTGATGTCCCCGCGTTCCAGCAGCGAGGCGGCATGCGCCACCGCCAGATAGGTCTTGCCCGTGCCCGCCGGCCCCACCCCGAACACCAGCTCCGCCCGGTCCATCGCGCGCATATAGGCGTCCTGCGCCGGCGTGCGCGCCACGATGGTGGATTTGCGCGTGGCGATCTGCGCCATCCGCACCTTGCCCTTGCGCTCCAGCGTCGGCAGCGTCAGCTGGCTGTCCTCGGTCTCGATCATGCGGATCACGCCATCCACGTCCGAAATCTCGATCGCCCGCCCTTCCTCGAGCGAGGCATACAGCGATTCCAGCACCCGCCGCGCCTGGTCCACCGCCCCCGCCGCGCCCTTGAGCAGCACGTGATTGCCCCGCGGCGCCGCGGCCACTTTGAGCCGCTGCTCGATCAACGCCAGGTTCTGGTCGAAGTCGCCATACAGCTGCGCCGCCAGGCGATTGTCTTCAAATGCGAGTTCGAGTTGGGATGCGAGTGCGTTGTCTGCTGTCGGGGCCAAGTGCCTGCTCAAACTGGAGGAGCTCCTCAACGGAACGGGATGCCGGCTTGCGCCGGCTTTTATCAAACGAGGCTAGGACGATTTCGTCCCATAGTCAGCAGCAATATTGTAATCGCCGGCGCCCCGCGCAAGCCGGCCCGGTCAAGCCGCCTGCGCCACCTTGAGCTGCCCCACCAGCGAATTGGTTGACGTGCCCACGATTTCCACGGCGTGGATCGAGCCGATCAGCTCGGCGCTGCCCGGCAGGTGCACCGCCTGCAGATAAGGCGAGCGCCCCCCGACCTGCCCCGGCATGCGCCCGACGCGCTCGATCAGCACCGGCAGGGTCTTGCCTACGCAGCTCTGGTGGAATGCCGTGGTCTGCGCATTCACCAGCTCCTGCAGGCGATACAGCCGCTCGGTCTTGACCTCTTCAGGCACCTGGTCGGGCAAATTGGCCCCCGGCGTGCCCGGCCGCGTCGAATATTTGAACGAATAAGCCGAGGCATAGCCAACCGCGCGGATGATCGCTAGCGTGTCGGCGAAATCCGCCTCGGTTTCCCCGGGGAAACCGACAATGAAATCGCCCGACAGCGCCATATCCGGCCGCGCCAGCTTGATGCGCTCGATCAGCGCCAAATACTCCGCCGCCGTGTGCCGCCGATTCATGGCCTTCAGGATCCGGTCCGACCCGGCCTGCACAGGCAGGTGCAGATAAGGCATCAGGATCGGCAGGTCGCGATGCGCCGCCAGCAGCGCATCGTCCATGTCGCGCGGATGGCTCGTCGTATAGCGCAACCGCTCCAGCCCGGGGATTTCGGCCAACAGATACGCCAGTTCGCCCAGGCCGACCACGCGGCCATCATCGGCTAACCCATGATAGGCATTGACGTTCTGGCCCAGCAGCGTGATTTCGCGCACCCCGGCATCCACCAGCCCGCGCGCTTCGGCCAGCACCTGCCGCACCGGCCGGCTGACTTCGGCGCCGCGCGTATAGGGCACGACGCAGAACGAGCAGAACTTGTCGCAGCCTTCCTGCACGGTGAGGAATGCGGTGAGGCCGCGCTTGATGGTCACCTCGCGCTGCGGCGCCGGCAGGTGGTCGAATTTGTCTTCTTGCGGAAAATCGGTGTCGACGATGGCCTGCCGCAGCGCCGGATGCACCGCGCGGCGCGCCTGCGCTTCCGCCAGCATCTGGGGCAGCTTGTGGTAAGCCTGCGGCCCCACCACCATGTCGACCACCGGCGCCCGCCGCGCGATTTCCTCGCCTTCGGCCTGCGCCACGCAGCCGGTCACCCCGATCAGGAGGTCGGCGCCGCCCGCCCGCCGCTCCGCTTGCAGCTCCTTGAGCCGCCCGAGTTCGGAAAACACCTTTTCCGCCGCTTTTTCGCGGATATGGCAGGTGTTGAGCAGCACCAGGTCCGCCTGGCCGATTTCGCTCGTCGGCTCATAGCCGTGCGGCGCCAGCGCATCGGCCATGCGGTCGCTGTCATAAACGTTCATCTGGCAACCATAGGTCTTGATGAACAGCTTCTTGGTGTTGGAGCGCGTCTCGGTCATGCCAGCCCTTTACCAGACACTGCCGGCAGACCCAAGACCTGCCTGCAACTTCCGCGGCTGAGCCCCGTTTAACGCAGGTAAACTTCCAAGGAGGTCGCCATGACCGACCAGAACCAGAACACCCCGGGGGCGGCAGCGCTCAAGGACGGCGAAAAGCCCGGCCCCAAGGACTCCACCGTCCAGATCCGTCCCGCCGGCGGCGAGTCACAAGCCGACAAGCCCCAGGACTGGGATGAGGTGGATGAAGCCGTGGACGAAAGCTTTCCAGCCAGCGATCCCGTCGCCAAGTATTGAGGCTCGCCATCGAGCCCCGGCCGCCGCCCCACCCGGGTTCGGCGGCCCTTGTGATTTTCGGGCGGGCAATAAAAACTGGCATTATGCGCCTGGATGCAGTATAGGGCAGCTTAGCTGATCGGGCCTCGCCCCTTCAGTCTTTTGACCCCGCCTGGACGACATCCCGGCCGGGGCGACCCATCCTCCCAGTTGAAAGGATATGCCCGATGTCGATTACTCCTGAGCGCAAGACCGCTTTGATCCAGGAATATGCAATCAAGCCGAACGACACCGGTTCGCCCGAAGTTCAGGTTGCTATTCTCTCCGAGCGCATTGCCAACCTGACCGAGCACTTCAAGGGCCACAACAAGGATAACCATTCCCGTCGTGGTCTGCTCAAGCTTGTTTCGACCCGCCGCAGCCTGCTTGACTATGTCAAGAAGGTCGACGACGCGCGCTACAAGACCTTGATCGAAAAGCTCGGCCTGCGTCGCTAGGCGGCGCCTTTGAATTTTGGATGTGGGGCCCGGTCCCGCATCTGCCTCATCCGCTTTGGCGGGTGACGTGAGACTGTTTGATCACTCGCTGCGGCGAGACAAATAGCGGTGAGTTTTGAGAACCGGAGCGGAGCGTACGTCGGTACGTGAGCACCGGAAGCGCAGAAAACGCCGCTAGGTGACCGCCGCAGTAGAGTGAGCGAACAATCTCAAGCGTAGACCGGCGTATGCCGGAGCATGGCAGGATTACCAGCCGCTCCCCGCCTCCCGCACGGCAAAATCATCTCCTTGGTTTTGATCCCGTGAGGCACCTGGAACCCCCGGAGCGCGGTCAGAAGAAGTCGACAGACTTTTTCCGTTCGACCGCGCGACAACCAGAAACCGAGCGTCTTGTTGTCTTGCCCATGTTTCAGCCCGCCGAACCGAAACAGTGTCTGGTTTTGAGCCAGCGCGCACATGGGGTGCGGCGCTTGGTGCGGACACACCGATGGCTTCGCGGTCGCTGCGCGCCGTGGTCCGGGCCCTTCGGCAGAGATGAAAGACGAACACATGTTTGACCACCACAAGGTAGAACTCAACTGGGGCGGCCAGCCCCTCACCCTCGAGACCGGCAAGATTGCGCGCCAGGCCGATGGTGCCGTTCTCGCCACCCTGGGCGAAACCGTGGTTCTGGCCACCGTTGTGTCAGCCAAGAGCCCCAAGGCGGGCATTGATTTCTTCCCGCTGACCGTCAACTACCAGGAAAAATACTTCGCCGCCGGCAAGATCCCGGGCGGCTATTTCAAGCGCGAAGGCCGCCCGACCGAGGCCGAGACGCTGACTTCGCGCCTGATCGACCGGCCCATTCGCCCCTTGTTCCCCGATGGCTACAAGAACGAAACCCAGGTAATCGTCACCGTTCTCCAGCACGACATGGAAAACAACCCGGACGTGCTGGCCATGGTCGCCGCTTCCGCGGCCCTGACCATCTCGGGCGTGCCCTTCATGGGCCCGATCGGTGCGGCCCGCGTCGGCTACGTCAATGGCGAATACGTGCTCAACCTGCCGGTTGACCGTCGCGCCGACTCCAAGCTCGACCTGATCATGGCCGGCACCGCCGATGCCGTGCTGATGGTCGAATCCGAGGCCAAGGAACTCAGCGAAGATGTGATGCTGGGTGCCGTGATGTTCGGCCATGGCGAATCGCGCAAGGTCATCGACGCGATCATCAAGCTGGCTGAACTGGCCGCCAAGGACGCCCGCGACTTCGAGCCCGAGGATCACTCGGCCATCGAAGCCGAAATGCTCGGTGTCGTGGAAGCCGATCTGCGCGCTGCCTATAAGAACACCAAAAAAGAAGAGCGCTACTCTGCCGTCGACAAGGTCAAGGCAGTGGCCAAGGCCCATTTCGCCGCCCGCGTCGAAGCCGGCGAAATCTCGCCAGAAGATGTTGGCGCCGTGTTCAAGTCGCTCCAGGCCAAGGTTGTGCGCTGGAACGTGCTCGACACCGGCTTCCGCATTGACGGGCGCGACCTGCAGACCGTTCGTCCCATCGTTTCCGAAGTGGGCGTGCTGCCCCGCACCCATGGTTCGGCGCTGTTTACCCGCGGCGAAACCCAGGCGCTGGTGGTTGCGACCCTGGGCACTGGCGAAGACGAGCAGTATATCGACTCGCTTGAAGGCACCCAGAAGCAGAACTTCCTTTTGCATTACAACTTCCCTCCATACTCCGTGGGTGAAGCTGGCCGCATGGGTTCGCCCGGGCGTCGCGAGATCGGCCATGGCAAGCTGGCCTGGCGCGCGATCAACCCGATCCGCCCCTCGATGGAAGAGTTCCCCTACACCATCCGCGTCGTGTCCGAGATCACCGAATCCAACGGCTCGTCCTCCATGGCGACCGTTTGTGGCACCTCGCTGGCGCTGATGGATGCCGGCGTGCCGCTGGCCCGTCCAGTGGCTGGCATTGCCATGGGCCTGATCCTCGAAGGCGAGAAGTTTGCTGTTCTCAGCGACATTCTCGGTGACGAAGATCACCTGGGCGACATGGACTTCAAGGTAGCCGGCACGGAAGAGGGTATCACCTCGCTCCAGATGGACATCAAGATCGCCGGCATCACGGAAGAGATCATGCGCATTGCGCTGGATCAGGCCAAGGGCGGCCGTATCCACATCCTGGGCGAGATGGCCAAGGCGATCACGGCTTCGCGCACCGAAGTGGGCGAGTTCGCTCCCCGCATCGAGACCATGAAGATCCCCACCGACAAGATCCGTGAAGTGATCGGCACCGGCGGCAAGGTGATCCGCGAGATCGTCGAAAAGACCGGCGCCAAGATCAACATCGACGACGACGGCACCATCAAGATCTCGTCCTCGGACGGCTCGCAGATCGAGGCGGCCATGAAGTGGATCCGCTCCATCACCGATGAAGCCGAAGTGGGCGCCATCTACCAGGGCACCGTGGTCAAAACAGCCGATTTCGGCGCCTTCGTGAACTTCTTTGGCGCCAAGGACGGCCTGGTCCATATCAGCCAGCTCGCCGAAGCCCGGGTTGCCAAGACCACCGACGTGGTCAAGGAAGGCGACAAGGTCTGGGTCAAGCTGCTGGGCTTTGACGAGCGCGGCAAGGTTCGCCTCTCCATGAAGGTTGTCGATCAGGCAACCGGCAAGGAGCTGGAGAAGAACGAAGCCGCCGAATAACACGGCCGATTTTCTGGAAGGGGTCCGGCTCGCCGGGCCCCTTATTTGTTGTTTAACCGCAACATCCCATTTCACAACTATGCGAGGGAACCCGCGCGTTAACGCCCCGTTGGCGTAGTGATGCTTTCCTGCACTCGACAACGGCTTCAACGGGGCTTAGGTCATTGTCGAATCACTTCTTTTTCCGTTCAGCCGCTCCACCAGGGACCTACTGTGCTCAACCGCCGCCTTTTCATGATTGGACTTCCCCTCGCCCTGGCTGCCTGTACTACGACGCGTCGCGCGCCGGTAATGACAGAGCCGACCCTCGATCCGTTCTATGTGTCCATGTACGGGCCGGTGCTCAATGAGCCCCACCCTGTGGCAGCCATGGACCTGCGCCGCGTTGATCCCAAGTGGTGGCGCCAGGAGGTGGAATACATCACCGAGGAGCGCCCGGGCACCATCATCGTCGATACGCCCAACCGCTTCCTTTACCTCGTGCAGGAAAACAATCGCGCGCTGCGCTATGGCGTCGGCGTCGGCAAGGACGAGGCGCTCCAGTTCCGCGGCACCGCCACGGTTGGCCGCAAGGCGGCTTGGCCCCGCTGGACCCCGACCTCGGCCATGATCAAGCGCGAACCCGACCGCTACGGCCCCTATGCCGGCGGCATGGAAGGTGGCGCGAGCAACCCGCTGGGGCCGCGCGCGCTCTATCTCTACAAGAATGGCCGCGACACCTTGTTCCGTTTGCACGGCACCACCGAGCCCTATACCATCGGCACCAATGTGTCCTCGGGCTGCATCCGCCTGATGAACCAGGACATCATCGACCTGTATTCGCGTGTCCCCACCGGCACCCGCGTCGTGGTTTACAACTAAAGCCGGCTGGGTCATTGCCGCGGCAGCGGGGCTCCTTTTTTCGGATCCCGTAGTCACCGAAAGAAAGAACGCCGCTGTCGCGGCAATGACCCGGTTGCATTAAAAAGCCCGCTCCTCGAGGAGCGGGCTTTTTGTTTTTAGCCTGACAATGGCGAACAGGTGTGGTCACCGGCCGCTTGTTGTCTGCGCATTGCCGGCCGGCAGCGGGCCACCAGCGGTCGCCGTGCTCCGGGCGCGCCTACCCCCGCCGCCGGTCCGCCAACCGCCGCGGGCAGGCCGTTATTTTGCGTTCATCTTCATGGCAACTCGGCGGCACGCGACAAAAAAAGGGCGCGGATCGGATCCGCGCCCTTTGAACTCTATCACGCCTGCACCGCTTAAAGCGTGCGCTGCACCGTCTCGACCCGGAAGCATTCGATGACGTCGCCCTGGCGAATGTCTTCGTAGTTCTCGAAGGCCATGCCGCATTCCTGGCCGGTCTGCACTTCCTTGACTTCGTCCTTGAAGCGCTTGAGAGTCTTGAGCTTTCCTTCGTGCACCACGACGTTGTCGCGCAAGAGGCGCACCCCGGCACCGCGTTCCACAATGCCCTCGGTAACCCGGCAACCCGCCACTTTGCCCACCTTGGTGATGCTGAACACCTCAAGGATCTCGGCGTAACCGATAAAGGTCTCCCGCCGCTCGGGCTTGAGCAGCCCCGACATCGCCGATTTCACATCATCCACAAGGTCATAGATGATGTTGTAGTAGCGGATCTCGATTCCGTCGCGAGTGGCAAGGTCCGAAGCCTGCTTGTTGGCGCGCACGTTGAAGCCAATGATCACCGCGTTCGAGGCCGAAGCCAGCGTCACATCGGATTCGGTGATCCCGCCCACGCCCGAGAACAGGATCTGCGCCGAAACTTCTTCGGTGGAAAGCTTGTTCAGGGAGGCCAGGATCGCTTCCACCGAGCCCTGCACGTCGCCCTTGATGATCAAGGGGAACTTGGCAATGCCCGAGGCCTTGAGCTGGTTCATCATCTGCTCAAGGCTGGTGGCACCGCCGCCAGCCGTCTTCTCGCGGATCACGCGCTGACGGTACTCGGTAACTTCGCGGGCCCGTGCCTCGCTCTCGACCACCGAGAAGCGGTCGCCAGCACTCGGCACACCGGTAAAGCCCAGCACTTCCACCGGCACCGATGGACCCGCTTCCTTGACCTGCTCACCCTGATCATTGATCAAGGCACGCACGCGGGCAAATTCAGTGCCGGCCACGACGATGTCGCCAATGGCAAGCGTACCGCGCTGCACCAGCACCGTTGCCACCGCACCACGGCCGCGATCAAGCTTGGCTTCGATCACGAGGCCCTCGGCGCGGCCATCACGGGCCACGCGCAGTTCCAGCACTTCGGCCTGCAGCAGGATGGTTTCCAGCAGCTTGTCGAGGCCATCGCGCGTCTTGGCCGAAACCTCGACGTCGAGCACGTCGCCGCCCATGGTTTCCACAAACACTTCGTGCTGCAGCAACTCGGTCCGAACGCGGGTCGGATTGGCATCCGGCTTGTCCATCTTGTTGATGGCAACGATGATCGGAACACCCGCCGCCTTGGCGTGCTTGATGGATTCGATCGTCTGGGGCATCACGCCGTCATCGGCTGCCACGACCAGCACCGCGATGTCGGTAGCCTGCGCGCCACGGGCACGCATGGCGGTGAAGGCTTCGTGACCCGGGGTATCGAGGAAGGTAATCCGCGCCCCGTTCTTTTCCACCTGGTACGCGCCGATATGCTGGGTAATGCCGCCGGCTTCACCGCTGACCACATTGGCCTCGCGGATCGCATCCAGCAAGGAAGTCTTGCCGTGGTCGACGTGACCCATGATGGTCACGACCGGCGCCCGGGTGGTCAGGTCTTCCGCACGATCATCGGCGGGAAGATCATAAAGACCCTCTTCCACATCCGCTTCCGACACGCGCCGCACTGTATGACCGAGCTCGGTCGCGATCAGTTCTGCAGTATCAGCGTCCAGGACGTCGTTGATCTTCATCATCTGGCCCTGAGCCATCAACAGCTTGATGACGTCAACGGCGCGTTCCGCCATGCGGTTGGCCAGTTCCTGGACGGTAATCGCCTCGGGAATGATCACTTCACGGCTCAGCTTGGGCGCGACCTGCTGGTTGCGGCCCATCTTCTTGTCACGACGCCGCCGCATCGCAGCCAGGGACGGTCCACGATCGCGATCGCTTTCCGCTCCGGCATTGGTAACGGTCAGGCGACCACGCGCATTGGCGTCTTCACCAACGCGCCGGGTGGGCCGCTCGGGAGTGGCGCGGGAAGCGCGGCGGGCGTTTTCGAGTTCCGCTTCGCTGATTGGACCACGATTGGTGGGCGAACCGGTGCGGATCTTGCGGCCGTCGGCTTCGTTGGGGCCCGCGGGCGGCACATTGCCGATCGGGGCCATGCCGGCACCAGCGGGGCGGCGTGCCTCAGGCGGACGCGTTGCGGTGCCCGATGGCCGGGTGGCGGAGGTTCCAGGGCGCAGGGCTGCGCCGGCACCGCGCTCACTGGCGGGGCGCAGATTGGGATTGGGCCGCTCGCTGGCCGGCCGCACCGGGCGCGGCGGCTGGCCAGGACGACCAGCCACGACCCGAACGCTGCTGGGGCCTGGATTGCGCTGGGAGGCCGGGACAACAGGTGCTTCGGGCTCTGCGGCGACTGCTGGAGCTGGCGCCGGAGCCGGTTCAGCATCTGCGGCCGGCGCAGGAGTTTCCGAAACTTCGGCAACCACTTCGCTGGCGCGCCGACGTTCTTCTTCCTGACGGGCGGCTTCTTCGCGGATCTGGCGGCGACGGGCATCTTCCTCGATGCGCCGTGCTTCCTCGGTTGCAAAACGCTGTTGTTCCTCGGCCTGGCGGGCGCCGGCCAGCATCAGCGCATTGCGCCGCGCTTCAGCTTCGGCTGCCGACAGGCCCAGGGGAGCCCTTGTCTGAGACGCCGGACGGCCCTGCGGGCGCTGGCCTTGTGGCGGGCGCTGGCTTTGGGGTGGACGCTGACCTTGTGCAGGGGCCGGTGCTGGAGCCGCTGCCTGCGGACGCTGTGGCGCGCCGCTCGGGGCGCCGGGGGTCGGCACGCGGCGCGTGCGCTTTTCGACCACCACGGTACGAGACTGCGGACGCGACATGCCAGGGCGGTTGCCGGCACCCGGCCCTCCCTTCAATGTCAACGTCTTCTTGCCTGCGCCAGAAGTGTCGTCGATGCGCTTGTCGTCGTTATCAGCCATGTATCTCGCGTCTCTCAAACTCGTTCGTCTGGCAAAACAGCACCGTCAACCGCAGGGCGGTCGGTGCTGTCGGCCATCGCTTGGGCGGTGTAAAGGGCCAGCCTGCGGGCCTTTTCCACTGCCGATTGGGCTGCCGCCCCTTTCGTTAGGGCAGCATGTATCACATTTTCTAGGCCAAGTGCCAAACCCAATTGCTCCGATGAGAGCAATTCGAAATGGGGCACTGCAAAGTCTTCCACGCCCTGTTCGCGCGCGGCGTGATGAAGGGCCTTTAAGGGCCCCACCATTTTGCTGCGCCCGTCAGCCGAGGCGTCGGACGCTGTGATCAAGGCAACCAGATCGCCCGTCTCCAGCAGACCACGAACCTTGGTCGCGCCGGTCACCAATTGCCCCGCCTTGCGCGCCATGCTCAAGGCCTGGAGCATTCTTTGCTCAAGCCGCAGCCGCACCAGTCCAGGCAGATCTTCGGGCAGGTCGACCTCGCATTTGAGGCTCCGCCCGAAGACTTTCTTCTTTACCGCCTCGGCCACGGCATGTTGGTCGAGACTAATCCATACGCCCCGACCATCGGCCTTGGCTTCCGTATCGGGAACCAGGACGTTGTCGGGACCGAGCACAAAGCGGATAAGCTCGGCAACCGGCTTTTCCTGCCGGGTGAGCCCGCACATCCGCGTTGTTTCTTCGCGCCGGGCCACCACCGAGCTTCCTTGCTTCGAGGCGGCTTAAACCGCCGCCTCCGATTGAGCTTCACCTTCCTCGGCCGGCGCCTGGGCGAGTTCGGCCTCGTCGATCCAGCCAGCCCGCACGCGCGCTTGCATGATCATGTCTTCAGCTTCTTCGCGCGAAACCGGGAAGTCCTTCAAGGTGCCGTCGAACCGCTTGGTTTCCCCATCCTTGCGCTCGCTCCAACCTACGAGGTCGTCGGCGGCGCAGCCGGCAAAGTCTTCAACCGTCTTGATGTCGTCCTTGCCCAAGGCCACCAGCATGGCGGCAGTGAGGCCCGGAACTTCATACAATTCATCCGCGACGCCCAGCGCCTGGCGCTCTTCGTCGTGGGCCCGATCAATCGCCGCCAGGTATTCGGTGGCACGATTCTGGATTTCGGCCGCGGTTTCTTCATCGAAGCCATCGATCGAAGCGATTTCATTGACTTCGATATAGGCAAGTTCTTCCACCGACGAGAAGCCTTCCGAAGCCAATAGTTGGGCAACCATCTCGTCCACGTCAAGGGCATCCATGAACAGGGTCGAGCGTTCAGTGAATTCCTTGTGACGTCGTTCGCTTTCTTCCTGCTCGGTCAGGATATCGATATCCCAGCCGATCAGCTGGCTGGCGAGGCGCACATTCTGACCGCGCCGACCAATGGCAAGGCTGAGCTGCTCGTCAGGCACCACGACTTCGATGCGCTCGGCCTGCTCGTCCAGCACAACCTTGGCCACATCAGCCGGCTGCAGGGCCGAAACCACCAGGTCGGCGATGGAGTCGGTCCAGGGAATGATGTCGATCTTTTCGCCCTGCAACTCACCAACGACGGCCTGCACCCGCGAGCCGCGCATACCGACGCAGGCGCCCACAGGATCGATGGAGGAATCCGAGGAGGTCACCGCGATCTTGGCGCGCGAACCGGGATCGCGGGCAATCGAGCGGATGGTGATGATGCCATCATAGATCTCGGGCACTTCCTGCATGAACAGCTTGGCCATGAACTGCGGATGGGTGCGCGACAGGAAGATCTGCGGGCCGCGCTGCTCGCGGCGCACGTCATAGACATAGGCCCGCACGCGGTCGCCATAACGGAACATCTCGCGCGGGATCAGCTCGTCGCGGCGGATGATGGCTTCGCCACGGCCAAGGTCGACGATCACATTGCCATATTCCACCCGCTTGACCGAACCATTGACGATCTCGCCGATGCGGTTGAAATATTCGTCATACATGCGCTCGCGCTCGGCATCGCGCACCTTCTGCACGATCACCTGCTTGGCCGACTGGGCGGCAATGCGCCCAAATTCCATGGGGGGCAGCGGCTCGGTCAGGAAATCACCGACCTTGGCGGTCGGGGACTTGATTTGGGCGTGCTTGAGATCGACCTGGCGGCCCGGTTCCTCGACTTCCTCGACGATTTCCAGCAACCGCCACATCCGGGTCTCGCCGGAACGCGGATTGATTTCGACCTTGATCTCGGTTTCAGCGCCATAGCGGCCCTTGGCGGCCTTTTCCATGGCGTCCTGCATGGCTTCGATCACGACCATGCGGTCGATCGACTTTTCGCGGGCGACGGCATCTGCAATCTGCAAGAGCTCGAGTCTGTTCGCGCTAACGGCCATTTAGTGGGTCTCCTGAGCGATTGAGTCGTCTTCATCGTCGTCGCCGGGGTCGGTGAACTCCACCGTTTCGGTTTCATCGTCGTCGATGGGATGGGCTTCCTGGTCGATCCGCGCCTTTTCCATCAGGGCGTCGGTCATCACCAGCTTGGCTTCGGCAAGGGCCGCAAAGGGCAGGCGATGATCAGGCTCGGTGCCGGCGGGCACATCGGGAAGGGTGATCACGAATGCATCGTCCTCCACCGCCTTGATGATGCCGCGGAAGCGCTTGCGCCCGTTGAGAGGATCGCCGAGCTCCACCTTGGCTTCGTGGCCGATATAGGCCTCGAAGTCCCGGCGCCGCACCAGCGGGCGATCAATGCCGGGCGAGGACACTTCCAGGTGATATTCGCGCTCAATCGGGTCTTCCACGTCGAGGACTGGAGAAAGGTCCTTGGACAAGGTCTCGCAATCGGTGATCGCAAAGCGCCCGTTTTCGTCCTCGGCCATGATCTGCAGGGTCATGCCATTTTCCTGGGTGATCTTCACCCGCACCAGAGCATAGCCCAGGCTATTGGCGACCGGCTCGATAATGGCGGAAAGGCGCTGCTCGAGCCCGGTTTCCTTGATGAAACGCTTTTCGGTAAGATCGATCGGCATTGTACCTTCAGGTAATAAAAAAGAGCGGGGCCGGGGAGGCGCCCACTCTGCAAACTGCCAGAGATGTTGAACCCCTATATAGCGCCGGATGGCCGGCGCCGCAAGGGTCGCGTCAATGCCGCCCGAAACTGAAGTAGAACGACACCATCCGCCCCTCCCGACGCGCCTTCTGCTCGTAACGAGTCGGCTCCCATCCGGGATAAGGCTCATGCCAGGCGCCGGGCCGCCCGGGATTGAACTCGAAATCGGGGCTGCGCAGGATATGGGCAAGGCACCAGTCGGCATAATCCTCGATATCGGTGGCGAAATGGAATTGCCCGCCCGGCCGGATCACGCGCCCCAGTTCTCCCAGCGTGGTGGGCGACACGAAGCGCCGCTTGTGGTGCCGCGTCTTGGGCCATGGATCTGGGTAAAGGAGATAAACGGCATCGAGGCACGCATCGGGCAGCGCCATCAGCAGCTTGAGCGCGTCATCGGTGAAAAGGCGGATATTGCGCAGGTCCTGCCCGGCAATGGTTTGCACCATCTTGCCGATGCCGCCGGTAAACACCTCGCAGCCGATGAAACCGGTTTGGGGATGTCGCGACGCCTCAAGCGCCAGGTGTTCGCCCCCGCCATAGCCGATTTCAACAATGAACTCTTGCGCCTCTGGAAACAGGGCCCGGGGATCGAGCGCTCCCTCGAGCTTGATTTCCAGCGCCGGCAGGGTGGCGTCGAACACCGCCTGCTGGCCGCCATGCAGCTTTTTGCCCGAGCGGCGGCCGAAAAAAGCACGCGGCTCGCCCGAACGGGTCTGGGGAAGTTGGTGATCAGTCTTGGTCATCAGCCGGCTTACTTCACCGCGGCCCTGAGTGCCCCGACCAGATCGGTCTTTTCCCATGAGAACGAGCCATCACGACCCGCCTTGCGCCCGAAATGGCCATAGGCCGAGGTCTTGGCATAAATGGGCTTGTTGAGATCAAGATGGTCGCGAATGCCCCGGGGGGTCAGGTCCATCACCTTGCCCAGAGCCGCCTCGACGCGGGCTTCATCGACCTTGCCAGTGCCATGCAGGTCCACATAGATCGAAAGGGGCTGCGCCACGCCAATGGCATAGGACAGCTGGATGGTGGCGCGATCCGCAAGTCCCGCGGCTACCACGTTCTTGGCCAGGTAGCGCGCGGCATAGGCTGCCGACCGGTCGACCTTGGTCGGATCCTTGCCCGAAAAAGCGCCCCCGCCATGCGGGGCCGCGCCGCCATAGGTGTCGACGATGATCTTGCGGCCGGTCAGCCCGGCGTCGCCATCAGGCCCGCCCACCACGAACTTGCCAGTGGGATTGACGTGCCAAACCGTCTCGTCATCGATCCAGCCGTCCGGCAGGGCCTCGCGCACAAACGGCTCCACGATGGCGCGTACATCGGCGGAGGACAGGGTTTCATCCAGGTGCTGGGTGGACAGCACGATCTGGGTGACGCCGACCGGCTGACCATCCTCGTAACGGACGGTGACCTGGCTCTTGGCGTCGGGGCCAAGCACGGCAGCGGGGCCCGTCCCGGACTTGCGGGCCCGGGTCAGCAGATCCAGAATCTTGTGCGCGTAAAAGATCGGGGCCGGCAGCAATTCGGGGGTTTCCCGACTGGCATAGCCGAACATGATGCCCTGGTCTCCCGCGCCCACATCCTTGTTGCCGGCTTCGTCGACCCCGGCGGCGATATCGGCGGATTGCCCATGCAGCAGCACGTCGATCTTGCAGGTCTTCCAGTGAAACCCCGCCTGCTCGTAGCCGATGGCGCGAATGGCCTTGCGCGCCGCCGCCTTGAACTTGGCCGGGTTGACGCGCGGCTGGCCGGCGGCGTCGAGCACGACCTGGCCGTCCTTGTCCTTTTTCAGCAGGGTTTCGGGCACGCGCACTTCGCCAGCGATCACGACACGGTTGGTGGTCGCCAGCGTTTCGCAGGCAATCCGGACCTTGGCGGGGTCCATCCCGGCCTTTTTGGCTTCGCGGAATACCAGATCAACGATTTCGTCCGAAATCCGGTCGCACACCTTGTCCGGATGCCCTTCGGACACCGACTCGGAGGTGAAAAGATAAGAAGACCGCGCCACGCTTTGCTCTCCGCAACCACCGGAAGGGCCGTATTTCCCTTCGTTGCGGCTGGTTTTGGCACCCGGGGCAGACCCGGTCAAGGCGGATATAAAGAAACCTTGATATGTCAGCAGGGGAAAGGCGAGCACAGTTTGGCGTGCCCTGCCGCCCGCTGGCGGCAACCGCAGCGGCCGCCCGTTGCTCTGGACAGCAGGGGGTACAGCCGCTCATATCGGCTCATGACCCCAACGGATCGATTCCCCGATGTCATGCTGCTGGCGGCCGGGCTCGGCACCAGGCTGCGCCCGCTCACGGCCACC
>JAQGKH010000119.1 GCA_028290225.1 Devosia sp.
GACAGGCGGGCGCGAATGACGCGCTCATTGCCCGCGATGATGGCAGCGCCACCATCGGTGGCCAGAGTGTTGGCGGTGATAATGAAGTGGGGCGCCAGGCGCCCTGCCCCATCGCGCAGGCAGAAGCATTTCTGGTTGGCGCGGATGGTGGCGATGATCACTTCCTCGGGCAAGGCGAGGAAAGCGGGATCAAACGCGCCCATCATCACCACGGGCCATTCCACCAGTCCCGCCACTTCTTCGAGCAGGCCCTCGTCGGCGATCACCGAGAGACCCTGCGCAAAGGCGAGATGCTCGGCATCGGTGCGGATAATGTCCTTGCGCCGGTCGAGGTCGAGCACGACCTTGGCGCGCTCCAGCCCCATGAGGTAATCCTCGAAGCGCCGGACGCGGATCGGCTGGGGCGCAAGGAAGCGATGACCAAAGGTGGTCTGGCCCGATTGCAGGCCTGCAGCCTCGAAGGGGATCACCAGCGGCTCGTCATTGTCGGTGCCAAAGGTTGCGGTGATGGCGCGCAGCGGGCGCACCCAATTGGTGGTGCCCGAACCCCAGCGCATCGACTTGGCCCAGGAGAAATCGGCAATGATCTTGGGCAGCAGCGCCGCCAGGATCTGGGAGGCGTCGGCGCCGGGCTTGTGGATATGGGCGACATAGAAGTCGCCCTTTTTCGGATCGCTTTCGATCTTGGCCCGCTCGATGGAGGAAAGACCGGCCGAGCGCAGGAAGCCATCTATGGCGGCCTGCGGAGCACCGACCTTGGGGCCCTTCTTGTCCTCATGCGTGTCGGGCGAGCGCGCAGGAATGCCCGACACGGTCAGCGCCAGTCGGCGGGGCGTGACGAACGCCCTGGCGCCTTCGTAGACCAGGCCCGCGTCGACGAGGGCCGAGGTCACCGCCTTGCGCAGGTCTTCGGCGGCGCGGCGCTGCAGACGGGCCGGGATTTCCTCGGAGAACAGTTCGAGCAACAGATCGGGCATGGTTTAAACCGGGCGTTCAAGCGTGTGGGGTGTGCCTAGCAAGGGGCAAGGGGGTTGTCCATTGCAGGGCCGGGCGCAGCTTTGCTGTCAGGCGCCGCCGCCGGCGGTTTGCAGCCAGGCTTCGCCGCAAGCCTTGGCAAGTTCGCGAATGCGCAGGATATAGCTTTGCCGCTCGGTGACCGAGATGACGCCCCGGGCGTCGAGCAGGTTGAAGTTGTGCGAGGCCTTGATCACCTGCTCATAGGCGGGCATCGCCATGGTGTGGCGTTCGCCCTGGCGACCCGCTTCCAGGATGGCGCGGCATTCTTTTTCCGCATCGGCAAAATGGCGGAAGAGGATTTCGGTGTCCGCAGCCTCGAAATTGTATTTGCTCTGCTCCTGCTCGTTTTGCAGGAACACGTCGCCATAGCTGACCTTGGACGGGCCGACGCCGCCATTGAAGTTGAGGTCGTAAACATTCTCGACCCCCTGCACATACATCGCGAGGCGCTCGAGCCCATAGGTGATCTCACCGGGCACCGGCGAGCATTCAAAGCCCGCGACCTGCTGGAAATAAGTGAACTGGCTGACTTCCATGCCGTCGCACCAGCATTCCCAGCCCAGGCCCCAGGCGCCCAGCGTCGGGCTTTCCCAGTCGTCCTCGACAAAGCGGATGTCGTGCAGCGCGCTGTCCAGCCCGATTGCAGCCAGCGACTTGAGGTAAAGCTCCTGGATATCGGGCGGAGAGGGCTTCAGGATCACCTGGAACTGATAATAATGCTGCAGGCGATTGGGGTTTTCGCCATAGCGCCCATCCTTGGGGCGGCGCGAGGGCTGCACATAGGCAGCGTTCCAGGGCTTGGGGCCAAGGGCGCGCAAGGTGGTCGCCGTGTGGAACGTGCCGGCGCCCATCTGCATGTCATAGGGCTGCAGGATGACGCAGCCTTGTTCGGCCCAGAAATTCTGGAGCGTCAGGATCATGCCCTGAAACGAGTTCCGGGGGTCCATATGGGCGGGGCTGTTGAACATGAAGGCGGTCCCTTTGTGCGCGCCCATCCTCTATTGAGCGTGCCCGAAGCGGTCAACGGCGATTGTTCTCGTCATTGCGGCCGCCGGGGCGGAAGGTGCCGTCCTCGTCGCGCTTGAGATCGATCACGCCGGGCTTGGCGCGCTCGGCGCGGTCGCGCTCCTGGCGCAGGCTGCGGGCCTGCTCATCCTCCTTCTTGAACTGACCCTGCCAGTCGCGCCAGATCTTGCGGACGCCCAGGTAAATGGCGGCGGCGATCACGAGATAGATGGCCAGGCGAAGCAGAATTCCGGTCATGCTTTATAATCCGAACCGGGACCACAGGGCGCGGTCCTCCAGCGTTGCCGCAAGGCCGGCGGGAAGGTCCGCCCCAAAGCTCAGGCGCGGCACCCCGAACCAGGAGCGCTTGGGCGCGATGATCTTGAGCACAACGTCTTTGCCATAGCGGCTGCGCAGGGTTTCGTGCAGGTCCCCGATGGCATCCACCAGCCCAAGTTCCAGCCCGCGCAGCCCCGGCCACCATTCGCCGGTAAACAGCACGTCGTCGGCGGCCCGCAAGCGGCTGCCGCGCCGCGCCTTCACATGGTCGATGAACACGGCATGGATGTCGAGTTCCACCGCCTTGATGCGCTCCACATCGCTCGGGTTCTCCGGCAGGAAGGGATCAAGGGTGGATTTGTTGCGCCCTGCGGTATGAACGCGCCGCTCGATGCCGAGCTTGTCGAGGGTGCCCACAAAGCCAAAGCCGGCCATGATCACACCAATGGAGCCCACGATCGAAGACGGATCGACGATGATCTCGTCGCCGGCCACCGCGATGAAATAGCCGCCGGACGCGGCGGCATCCTCCACAAACACCAGCACGGGCTTGTTGTGCTCGTCCGCCAGGTCGCGGATGCGCTTGGAGATCAGGCGCGACTGCACCGGCGAGCCCCCGGGCGAGTTGAC
>JAQGKH010000339.1 GCA_028290225.1 Devosia sp.
CGCATCAATGGCCGCGACATCACCATGATGGGCGCCAACTGGATTCCGGCCGACGCCATTCCCAGCCGCATCACGCCTGCCGTGATCCGGGACCTGCTGGAAAGCGCCCGGGCCGCCAACATGAACATGCTGCGCGTCTGGGGTGGGGGGCAGTATGAGCCGGATTATTTCTATGATCTGTGCGACGAACTCGGCATCCTGATCTGGCACGACTTCATGTTTGCGTGCATGAGCTATCCGTCGGACCGGGCGTTCCTCGCCAGTGTGCGCCAGGAGGTGACCCAGCAGGTCCGGCGGCTGTCGCACCATGCCTGTATCGCGCTGTGGTGCGGCGACAACGAGGTGATCGGCTCGCTCAGCTGGTACCCCGAAACGCGAGCTGCGCCAGAGCGTTACGTCGCCAACTACGACCGCCTCAGCCATATGTTGGGCACCATCGTGGAGGATGTGGATCCGGCGCGGCGCTTCTGGCCGTCATCACCGTCGATGGGGTATCTGGATTTCTCGGATGGCTGGCATGCCGATACCCGGGGTGACACGCATTACTGGGATGTATGGCATTCGGCCAAGTCCTTCGAGGCTTATCGGACGGTCAATCCGCGGTTTGCTTCCGAGTTCGGCTTCCAATCGTTCACCTCGATGAACGTCATCCAAACGTTCTCTGAACAAAAAGACAGGAATCCCTCTTCGCCCGTGATGGAGAACCATCAGCGCAATGACGGGGGCAATGCGCGCATCCTTGAAACCATGACGCGCTACTTCCGCTTCCCGCGCGATTTCGACCAGATGGTGTTCCTGTCCCAGATCCAGCAGGGCCTGGCGATGAAGACCGCCATTGAATACTGGCGCTCCACCAAGCCTCGCTGCATGGGCACCCTGTATTGGCAGATCAACGACATCTGGCCTGTCGCCAGCTGGGCCAGCCTCGATTACGGCGGGCAGTGGAAGCTGCTGCAATACATGGCCAAGCGCTTCTTCTTGCCGATCAACGTCGTTGCCGTTCCCGAGCATGGGGAGGTGAAAACCAATTCCCGCGGCTTGCCGGTCGAGGGAGCCGCCCCGACGCGGATCGTGCTCAAGGCGGTCAACGATACCGGTGCACCGGTTTCGATTGCGCTGGAAGTGCGGGCGGTGAAGGTAAGCGGGGGCGATCGGATCGTGTTTTCGGGCAGCAGCGCCGTTGGTCCCGATGCGGCTATTGCGGTGGCCACGCTGCCCGTCAGCGATCTGGCGGCAGATGAGTTCCTGCTTTTCACCTGGCGCGATGCGGCGGGCAATGTGCTGGGCGAGAACGACTACTTCCCCAAGCCCTACAAGGCTTATGACTTGCCTGAGGTGGCAGTGTCGGCCAGTTGGTCGGACGGGCCGCAAGGTGCGGTGCTGACGCTGGAGGCCGACAGGCCGGGGCTGTTCACGACGGTGACGGTGGACCAGCCTGGATACTTCTCGGATAACGCCATCACGCTCCTGCCGGGCCGGCCTACGGTGTTGAACTTCACGCCGCGCCATGGTGCTCAAGTTGCGGCTGCCGACCTGGCGGCGTCGCTGCAGGTGCGCACGCTCGCCGATACGTTCTAGGGCAATGCCAAAAACATACTGGCCCCTCCTGCTTCGGGGAGGGCCCATGATCATCTCCTGCTGCTATTGGGCCTTTGAGGGCGGCATGGTCAGCAAGCGCCGGCTGCCCGCTCACGCCAGGCCGCCGCATAGGCGTCAAAGCCGGGCAGGCCCAGCGGGGGGAGCGGCAGGCTGGGTTGTGCCGCAGTCCGCGCACCGCCAAACAACATGCTCGCTCCCAGGCTCGTGCCGGTGCTGTCGCCCGAAGCGCTGACCGGCACGCCGGTGAGCCGGGCCAAGGCGGCGCCGAACAGGGCGTTGCGGGCAAACGGACCTTCGATGATGATTTCCCGCCCCAGCCCGCAGAGTTCGAGGCAGGCTTGCGTCACGAGCGCGAGGTAAAGCGCCGTTGCCGCCGAGCGCTGCCCCCCTGTGAGCCCGGCCGGATCGACAGTCCAGCGCCCTTTGCCCGCGGGGAACGGGCCGACGCCGGCCGCAAAGCTGGGCAAGGCCTGGATATCGCCGGTGATCACCGCCGCCAGATCGGCCGCGCTGGGCTCTGTCCACTGCCCGAGCAGGGTGTCGAACTCGCGGCCACCCATGAACCGGGCGGTGGGCACGGCCCGGCCAAAGGCGTCGACATTGGCGAGGCTATCGCGTTGCTCGTCCAGCCCCGCCGTGTTTCCGCCCACGGTCATGGCGACGGTCCAGGTCCCGGTAGACAGGATGGTGAAAGGTGCCTCGTGGGCATCCAGATGGGGCAGGAGCGAAGCGTTGGAATCGTGAATGCCTGAGATCACCGGCGTATCGGCTGGCAGGCCTGTTTGCGCGCTCAGCGCTGACTGGAGGGTGCCCAGCACGCAAGAAGCGGGCAGGACGGGCGCAAACAAGCGTTGCCAGCCCTGTGTTTTGACCAACGACGAGAACTCGCCCCGGGCAGGCGCCCATAGATCGGTGTGACAGCCCAGCGAGGTCACTTCGCTGGCCAGTGCCCCGGTCAGCCGCCACGCCCAATATTGCGGATAAGCAAGGATGTGAGTGACCCGAGCGAACTGTTCCGGAAAGCGGCGGCTTTGCCAGAACAACTGCGCCCCAAGGTTCAGCCCATGGGGCAGGCGGGGCGACAGCGTTTCGCCAAATGCCGGGCGCATAGCGCCATATTCATCCGCCAGTTCTTGCGGGCCGGCATACTCATAATCGAGCACGGGCAGGGCGAGGTCATTGCCGGCCAGCAGCGCCGCAGTGGCGCCATGGGTAGTGATGGCAATGCCCTCGCAGCCATGAGCGGCATGGAGTTCGGCAAGGCTCTGGAGCAGAAACGCCCAAAGGCGATCCAGATCCGCATGGGGATAAGGTCCTTCCTGCACAACGCTATTGGGCGTGCTGCGCATCCCGACCTGTTGGGCGGTGGCGGTATCGATCAGCACCACTTTGGCATTGGTCTTGCCGATATCGATCACGGCAACCAGGCGTGGATTGGGCATTGCCGCAGCTCCCGAGCAACTGCTCTGCAGTAGTGCATAAGGGTCGCGCATGCCATATGGGCGGCTAACTTTCCCGAGCGGTGCTGCCTTGAGGTTGAACAACGCCGGCAAGCGCGTAAATAGGGGGGATGAGCACCTTGTCCCCCCATCCGCAGCCAGCGTCAGAACTGGCCTTCTTGCGCCAGGCGCGCCGCTTCAGCGTGGCGCCGATGATGGAATGGACCGATCCCAACTGCCGGTATCTGCATCGCCTGCTGACGCAGCACGCACTGCTGTTTACCGAAATGGTCACCAGCGCCGCCCTGGTGCATGGCGATGCCGGGCGTCACCTCCGGTTTGATCCGTTGGAGCAGCCGGTGGCCGTGCAGCTGGGCGGCTCGGATCCCCGTGAGCTTGCGGCTGCAACCCGCCTGGCCGATGCGGCCGGCTTTGCCGAAATCAACCTCAATGTCGGCTGCCCCTCCGACCGGGTACAGTCGGGGCGCTTTGGCGCCTGCCTGATGGCCGAGCCTGACCTGGTGGCACAATGCGTGCGGGCAATGCGCGATGCCACGGATCGCCCCATAACGGTCAAGTGCCGCATCGGCATCGACGATCAGGACACCGAAGCGAGCCTTGACCGTTTCGCCGACGCCATGGTCGAGGCGGGGGTGGACGCGCTTTATGTTCATGCCCGCAAGGCCTGGCTCAAAGGGCTGTCGCCCAAGGAAAACCGCACCATTCCGCCGCTGGATTATGATCGGGTGTACAGGCTGCGAGCCCGTCTTGCGCCGTTGCCGGTGATGATCAATGGCGGCATCGAGAGCCTGGAACAGGGCGAGGCGCACCTGGCCCATGCCGATGGCGTGATGCTTGGGCGGGCCGCTTACCACACCCCCATGCTGCTGGCGCAGGTGGACCAGCGCTTTTTCGGCGCTACTACGCCCGCGCCGACCCTGAGTGAAGTGATGCATGCCATGGCCGATTATGCTGCGCGTGAACGCCGCAACGG
>JAQGKH010000363.1 GCA_028290225.1 Devosia sp.
GTTTGTCCCTCGAGAGTGACCGTGCTCATCAATGGGATCCCCCCAGATAGGCTTCCTGCACGCGGGGGTTGCCCCGCACCTGGTCCGGCGTGCCATCGGCGATGATCCGTCCCTGCGCCAGAACCGAGATCTTGTCGGCCAGGGAAAACACCACATGCATGTCGTGCTCGATGATCACCTTGGTCATGCCCCGCGCCTTGATTTTCTTGAGCAGCTCGATCGTCGTGTTGGTGTCGTGCCGGCTCATGCCCGCGGTGGGCTCGTCGAGCAGCAGCAGGCGGGGATGCTGGATCAGGCACATCGCCAGTTCCATGCGCCGTTTGTCGCCGCGGCTGAGGCTTCCCGCCGCCATCTCGCGCCGGCTATGCATCCCCACATCTTCCAGCATGTGCTCGGCCTCTTCGCGAATACGCGTTTCGCCCGCGAGCGAGCGCAGCAGATTGAGCTTGAAGGCGCCATCGCGCTTGGCCAGCGCCGGGATCATTACATTGTGCAAAACGCTCAGGTCGGCAAAGATCTCAGGCGTCTGGAACACTCGGGCAATGCCAAGTTGGTTGATCTGGTACGGCTTGCGCCCCGTCAGCACCGCGCCATCGAACACCACCTGGCCGCTGGACGGCGCGAGCTTGCCGATGATCACGTTGAGCAGGGTCGATTTGCCCGCGCCATTGGGCCCGATAATGGCATGGGTCTGGCCTTCCTCAACCTGCAAGTCGATATCGGCCAGCGCATGTAGACCCCCGAAGCGCTTGTGAACATCGGCAACATGCAGGACGACATTAGGGGCTGTCATTGTGGGGCTCCTTACTCGGCCGGCTGCGGTTGGCGGACCGCCTGGCCTGGCACGGTGGGCGCGCGGCGCGAGCGGCTGAACAGTCCCGCAATCCGGCGCACCCCTTCCATGATGCCGCCCGGCAGGAACACCACGATCAGCACGAAGACGAGGCCCAGCGTCAGGAACCAGCCCTCGCCAACAAATTTGCGGGTTACAGCGACAAAGGCGCTGTCCACGCCGTCGGGCAGGAAATCGAAGAAGCGGTGCAGCATACCTTCGTTGATAGCCGAGAAGATGTTCTCGAAATACTTGATGAGCCAAGCCCCGATCACCGGCCCCACCAGCGTGCCGGCACCGCCCAGAATGGTCATCAGCACCACTTCCCCCGAAGCGGTCCACTGCATGCGCTCGGCCCCCGCCAGCGGGTCGGTGACGGCCAGCAATGCCCCGGCCAGGCCCGCATACATGCCCGAGATCACGAAAGCCGCCAGGGTATAGGGCTTGGTGTTGAATCCCGTATAGTTCATCCGGGTCTGGTTGGATTTGATGCCCTTGAGCATCATTCCGAACGGGGAGCCGGTGATGCGCTGCGCAATAAAGAAGGCCAGGATCAGAAACCCTGCGCAAAAATAAAACCCGGCAAACCCACCAAGCGACTGACCCAGCAGGGTGGGTATCGGTTGCCCTCCAGCGGCCTGGCCGATGGCGGCATCCAGATGGCGCGGATCGCTGAGCGTCAACTGCAGCCCGGTCTCCCCATTGGTGATCGGCGTCAGCACGGAATAAGCCAGATTATAGCTCATCTGGGCAAAGGCGAGCGTCAGGATGGAAAAGTAGATGCCGGAGCGACGCAGGCTGACATAGCCGATGGCGAGCGCGAAGGCTCCCGACACCACGATGGCGAACAACATGGCCGGGATGGCGTCGAGGCTCAGGAGCTTGAACGACCACACCGCCGCATAGGACCCGACCCCGAAAAACGCTGCATGTCCGAAGCTGAGATAGCCGGTCAAGCCAAACAGGATGTTGAAGCCGACGGCAAAGATGCCAAATATCATGAAGCGCTGCAGCAGATCGGGATAGGCAGCGCCAAAGGGCTGCAGCCAAATGGGCATGGCGAGCACCGTCACGGTGAAGCCGAGGAACAGCAGCAGATCTTTGCGGGACATCACGCCCATCTCAAGCCTCCATCACGCCACGTCGGCCAAACAACCCACGCGGCAACACCAGCAGGATCACGACGGCCACGAGATAGATGATGATCTGGTCGATGCCAGGGATCAGCGCCTTGACCTGCGTCATGGAAGCGAAGGACTGCAGAATGCCGAGCAGGAAGCCGGCCGCCACGGCACCGGGGAGCGAGCCCATGCCACCCACCACCACGACCACAAAGCTCAGCACCAGAAAATCCATGCCGATATGGTAATTGGGCGGCAGCAGCGGCGTGTACATTACGCCCGCCAGTCCCGCGACCACGGCCGCCAGCCCGAACATGATGGTGAAGCGCCGATCGATATTGATGCCGAGCAGCCCCACGGTTTCCCGATCCGCCATGCCCGCGCGCACCACCATGCCAAAGGTCGTGAACTGCAGAAAGGCGAACACCCCGCCGATGATCACGGCCGAGAACAGGAAATAGATCAGCCGCCAGATCGGATAGGTGATCACATTGGCCGGCATGCCCAGCCAGGCCCCGATATCGGCGGCGCCGCGCAGGTCGGTCGGCATCGGTTGCGGGATGGGATTGGGGCCGAAAAACGCCTTGATGAGTTCCTGCGCCACAATCGCAAGGCCGAAGGTCACGAGGATCTGCTCTGCATGCGGGCGCTTGTAGAAGTGCTTGATGATGCCGCGCTCCAGCGCAATGCCGATCAGCAGCATGATGGGAATGGTGATGATGATCGAGGCGGGCACGGAATAATTCACCAGCACGGCGCCCCAATCGCCGAACCAGGCCTGCACCAGCGGCGCTCGCACCTCCAGTGGCGTGCCCCACGGCGATAACTGGCTGGGGTCGACGGTCACCGTTTCCAGCGTCAGGAACTGCCGGAACAGCACGGCGCAAAATGCTCCCAGCATGAACAGCGCGCCATGGGCGAAATTGACCACCCCCAGCGTGCCGAATACCAGGGTCAGCCCCAACGCGATCAGCGCATAGGCGGCGCCCTTGTCGAGGCCGTTGAGAAACTGCAGGAAAATAACGTCAATCATGGAGAACGCTCCGGTCGCACTCAAGACCAGTGGCCTCATGGTGAGCCTGCCAAACCACAAGGCGTGGCTTGCCGGACATCGGAGGCAGGTTTCTCGCCCCACGCTGGGCGGGGCGAGAAGACTTTCACCTTAGGCACACATCGGCACGGGCTCGGCCGGCCCGAGATCGCCGCCGAACATGGCCGGATCATACGCCACGTCCTCGCGCGGGATTTCCTGGACGATGTTGAGCACGTCGAACTCGCTCGTGGGGCTTTCATTGCCTTGCACCACCAGCACGTTCTTGATGCACTGGTGATCTTCGGCGCGATACAGCGTCGGACCATTGCCCATGCCGTCGAACTCAAAGCCCTCCAGCGCCGCGATAACAGCCGGCGGATAAAAGGTGCCGGCGCGTTCCACCGCATCCGCATATAGCAGCGCCTGCACATAGGCGGTGTGCGCGGCCTGCGAGGGCGGGGACCCGTATTTGGCGCCAAACGACTTGGTGAAAGCCTGCGTGCCGGCGTCCTGCAGGTTCCAGTGCCAGTTGGAGGTCCCGAAAATGCCCTTGACGCTTTCGCCGGCGCCCTTGGCCATCAGCTCGGAGATCAGCGGCGTGACGATCTGGAAGTCCTTGCCATTGGCCTGGCGGTCGCGCATCCCGAACTGCACCGCCTGAGTGAGCGAATTGACCATGTCGGTGCCGTAATGGTTGAGGATCAAGACATCCGCGCCCGAGTTCAGGATCGGCGTCAGATATTGCGAGAAGTCAGCGGCGCCGAGCGGTGTCCGAACCGCCTGCACCGTTTGCCAGCCCAGCGCTTCGGTGGCGTTCTTGATCGATTCTTCCTGCGTCCAGCCCCAGGTATAATCGGCGGTCAGATGATAGGCCCGCCGATCCGTGCCGTATTCCTGGGCCAGCACCGGGGCAAGGCCCACACCCGACTGATAGGCGTTGAAGAAGTGGCGGAACCCGTAGCGCCGCTTGTCCTTGCCCGTAGTGTCGTTGGAATGGGTGAGGCCCGCCATGAAGATGACGCCCATCTCCTGGCACAGGCCCTGCACGGCGATGGCTTCCGCCGAGGACGAACCGCCTGTCACCATAATGGCGCCGTCGCGCTCGATCATGCGCGTCGCGCCGGCCCGCGCCACATCGGCCTTGGTCTGGCTGTCCGAGGTCACGAAGGCGACCTTCTTGCCCAAAATGCCGTTGCCCTTGAGCGCCGACGGCTTCAGCATCGGCAACAGGCCGCCATCGCCCTCGCCATTGAGGTGCTGCACGGCGAGTTCATAAGCCTTCTGCTCGTCCGCGCCTTCTTCCGCGTAAGCGCCGGTCAGCGGCAGGTTGAGCCCGAAGGTGACGGTGTCGCCGGTCGGGTTATTGCAGAATTCCTGCGCCCAGGCGCCCCTGGTGAAGATGGCGGGCGCAACGCCCGTGGCGATGATGCCGGCAAGCCCGGTCTGCAGGACCCTGCGGCGGGATGGGCCACGCTTGAGAAGTGTCATTGGTTTCCTCCTTTGGCGCGGGGCGACTGATGCATGGCCAGCAGCTCACCGCAGCGTAAATACTTCCACTCCCCGAAAACGACAGCAATAGTGCATTGTTATTACAGCCCTATTCTGTAAATTATTGATCTGTGTAGGGCCAAACGGCGTCAACACGTTTACAGGCGGGGGAAACGGCATGCGCGCGCCCATCGGCTTTCGCATCAGCAGCCGGCGGAAACTGCTCAACATTTCCCAGGCCGCACTGGCCCGCAGCCTGGGGATTTCTCCGAGCTATCTGAACCTGATCGAGAACAACAAGCGCGACATTGGTGGCGCGCTGCTGAATCGGGTCGCCAGCCAGCTGGGGATCGACATCGATGAACTGGCTGGCCGCACCGAACAAAAGCTGCTGCAGGAACTCGAGGAAGCTCAGGCCGATCCTCTGTTGGAATCGCTGCCGTTTCGGCACAATGAGCGGCGGGAACTCGTGGCGCAATACCCGGCCAGCGCTGCGGCCCTGGCTCGTTTGCATCGCGCCTACACCGCGGCACAATCGAACGCCGATACGTATGCGGATCGGCTGCGCTCTGATCCACTGCTGGGCGAGTTGCTGCATCAGATCTTGTCCGGCGTCACAGCCATCCGCTCCGGTGCCGAAATCCTCCAGGACGTGCCCGACCTCGCTGAAGCGGAGCGGCAACAATTCCTTGCCGCCGTCAGGCGGGAAGCGCGCGCCCTTTCGGAGGTGGCGCGCAATCTCATCGGCCAGTTCGAAACCGTCAGCCAAAGCCGGCGCAGCGGCTCGCCAGCCCGCGAAATCGACGATCTCATCATTGAGCAACACAACCACTTTCCGCAGCTCGAGCAGGCCGCCGAGCAGCTGCGCCTGGAAATCGAGCAAGCCGGCCCGTTTGGCATCGCCACTTTGGCCAGCCTGCTGGCCAGCCGCTTCGGCATCAACATCCTTGTGGGCGGGCCATTGCCTGAGCCTGGTTTTCCCGGTCAATACAGCTTCAATGCCGCCGGTCGCCTGATGTGGTTTGCGGGCGCCTCCACCCAGGCAACGCGCCAGTTTCAGCTGGCCAGGCTTTACGGCGAACTGGCTGCCCCCGATGCCATCGCGCGCACCCTGGCGAGCGCCGTTCTTTCCACGCCAACAGCCCGGCGCCTGGCTGCCCGCGCGGCGGGCTCTTATCTTGCGGGCGCCATTGTGTTTCCCTACACCAGCTTCTTGCAGGCGGCGGAATCCTGCCGCTATGATTTTGATCAATTGCGCCAAGGCTTTCACGCCAGCTACGAGCAGGTGGCGCATCGCCTGGTGACGCTGCGCCGGCCAGGGCAGGAGGGGATCCCCTTTGGCTTTCTCCGCTCCGATCCAGCCGGGCGGCTCACCAAGCATTTCCCACTGCCTGGCCTGCTGCTGCCCAATAGCGGTCATGCCTGCCCGCTTTGGGCCATTTACAGCGCCTTTCGCGCACCCGATGCTTTGCAACGACAGGTGGTGCGCTTTTCCGACGGATCCCGTTACCTGTTTCTGGCGCGTACGGTGCAGCGCCGGCCCGCTTCGTTTCGCGATCAGCCTGCCTTGTCCTCGGTGATGCTGGCCTGCGATGTGCTGCACGCTGACCGCACCATCTACGGGGCCGGTCTCGATCTTTCCGACACTTCGGCCGATATTCTCGTGGGTCCCACCTGCCGGCTATGCATCCGGCGCGACTGCGCCAGCCGGCAGGAAGAAGCGCTGACACCGGCAGGGAGTGTCGGCCTGATCCCGGCCCCTTTGGTGCCGGCCCAGTTTGGCCTTGGCGATCCGGCGTGATTGCGCTTTAGTGCATGCACCGGCGGAGGGGAGACCGCGGGTAAGGGGGGACTTTGACAATCGACATTGTCATTGCCGAGGACGAACCGAGCATTCTCGAGTCGCTCGATTTCATCCTGCGGCGCGCCGGCTGGACCATCAGCGCCGTGACCGACGGTGACGCAGCCCTGGACGCCGTGCGGCGGCTGCGCCCGCGCATGCTGGTGCTCGACGTGATGCTGCCCAAGCGCAGTGGCTTTGAAGTGCTCAAGCACATCCGCGCCAATGCCGACACGCAAAGCCTGCCGGTGCTGATCCTCACGGCCAAGGGGCAGCAACAGGATCGCCGCATTGCCCAGGAGCTTGGGGCCAGTGATTTCGTCACCAAGCCCTATGCCAATGCCGATGTGGTCGGTGCGGTCCGACAACTACTGGGCGGCGGCGGTGGATCGGCCTAGGCTCATCGGCGCCATGCTGGTGCTGACCCTGCTTGGCGCCATGCTGATGCTGCCCCCGCTCGTCCATGTGTTCAACCAGAACATCACCCATTTCGGCGTCCCCCAGATCGTCTTTTATCTGTTTGCCGTTTGGCTCGCCCTCATCATCGGCACGGCGCTGCTGAACCGCGCCTTGCCGGGGGATGCGCCGGATGCGGGCAAGAGGGACCATTGATGCTGTCGGCCGATTTCCTCATCGCCACCGCCATCGGCTATGTCGGCCTGCTGTTCGTCATCGCCTATTTCGGCGATCGTCGCGCCCGTTCCAACACCCGCTCATTTCTGCATTCGCCGGCCGTTTATACGCTTTCCATCTCCGTTTATTGCACCAGCTGGACCTTTTACGGTGCGGTAGGCAACGCGGCGCGCAGCGGGCTCGAATTTGTGACCATTTATCTGGGGCCGACGCTGGTCTTCGTGGGCTGGTGGTTTTTGCTCCGTCGCCTTGTGCGCATCAGCCATCACCAGCGCAACACCTCGGTGGCCGATCTGCTGTCGTCGCGTTTTGGCAAGTCCAACCGCCTGGCCGTGCTGGTCACATCCATCGCCGTGGTCGGCATCGCGCCCTATATCGCACTCCAGCTCAAGGCCGTGACCTCCTCGATCCAGGCCGTGGCCGGCTCGTCCGAGTTCGGGCAGGGCAGCCTTGCCGGCATCGACGATGTCGGCCTCGCCTTCGGCATCGCGGCGGGCATGGCGCTGTTCACCATCCTTTTCGGCACCCGCCATGTGGATGCCAAGGAGCAGCATCATGGCGTCGTTGCCGCCATTGCCTTCGAAGCAGTGGTGAAACTCGCGGCCTTGCTGGCAGTGGGCATTTTCGTGGTTTATGTCGGGGGCGGCTTTGAAGCCATTTTCAGCCGGGCCGCCGCGATGGGCGTCGCCGTTGACGCCGCCAACACCTTTGACAGCCGCTGGCTGACCACCCTTGCCCTGTCCGTTGCCGCCATCGTGTGCCTGCCGCGCCAGTTCCAGGTGACCGTGGTCGAGAACTCCGACGAAAACCATCTTCGCGTCGCCAGTTGGGCTTTCCCGGCCTACATGCTCCTGATGAGCCTGTTTATCCTGCCCATTGCCATGTTCGGGCTCGTCACCATGCCGGATGGCGCCAACCCGGACATGTTCGCGCTGACCCTGCCCATGGCCTTTGGGCAGGACGGTCTCGCACTCTTTGCCTTTATCGGCGGTTTTTCCTCCGCCACCTCCATGATCATCCTTGAATCCATCGCGCTCTCGATCATGGTGTCCAATCACATCGTCATGCCGATGATCCTGCGGTTCAGCCCGGCCGGGAACGGGGACGGGCAGGGGGTCACAAGGCTGCTGCTCAACGCCCGCCGCTTCTCCATCGTGCTCATCCTGTCGCTGGGCTTCTTTTATTTCTTCTTTACTCGCGATTCCGACGCCCTGGCGCCCATAGGGCTGATCTCCTTTACCGCCATCGCCCAATTCTTCCCCGCCGTCCTCGCCGCCCTGTTCTGGCGCGAAGCCTCTCTCAAGGCCGCCACTTCAGCCATCGCGGGTGGATTCCTGTTCTGGGTCTGGTGCAGCTTTTTGCCGTCCTTCCAGTCCGTGTCGCCCCAGGTCGCCAATCTCCTTGCCAACGGGCCCTGGGGCATTGCCTGGCTGCGGCCGGAAGCGATGTTTGGTCTGGATGGCATGGACCCCCTGGTCCACGCTGCCTTCTGGAGCCTCACGGTCAATGTCTTGACACTGGCCCTGGTCTCGCTCGTGACTCGCCAATCGGCGCTGGAGCGCATCCAGGCCAGCGTTTTCGTGGATGTGTTCAAGCGCGGGCCGCTGGTGCGCGGCAATTTCGTATTGGGTTCCGCCACCGCCAACGATCTGTATTTCGTTGCCGAGCGGGTGCTGGGCGAACGACGTGCTGCCGCCTTGTTCGACGTGGCGGCGCGTGAAAGCGGGGTGGATCCCGATCAGCTCGATCCCACGCCCGAATTCATCGGCCGGCTGGAGCGCGAGCTTGCAGGCTCGATCGGCGCCGCCTCAGCCCATGTCATGCTTTCCAAGGTCGTTTCGGGTAGCGACATCTCGCTCGAGGAAATGATGCAGATGGCGGACGAAACCCAGCAGGTAATCGAATACTCCCAGCAACTCGAGCAAACCTCAGCCGAGCTGCGCTCAACCGCCCGCCAGCTCGAAGAAGCCAACGGGCGCCTGCGCGAACTTGATGCCAGGAAGGACGATTTCCTCAGCCAGGTGAGTCACGAAGTGCGCACTCCCATGACCTCGATCCGCTCCTTCTCCGAAATTCTGCTTGATGACTCCGACATCACCGACGGGCAGCGCCGGCACTTTGTCGGCACCATCCATCAGGAATCGCTGCGGCTGACCAAGCTGCTCGACGAGATCCTTGATCTGAGCGCCCTGGAGCGTGGCGAGCGCGCCTGGGAGAACCTGCCCACCAATGCCGAGGCCGCACTGGATCGAGCACTGCTCGTGTGCGAAGCGGCCCTGCGCCAAAGCGGTGTTCAACTTGAAACCGGCAGCCGGGCCGGTGCCATCACCGTTGCCGCCGATGCGGATCGCCTCTGCCAGGTGTTCATCAATCTCCTGATCAATGCCATCCGCTACAACGACGCGCCGGCTCCGGTGCTGCGCGTGCAGTCCTCCATCCTCGCGGGCAGCTACGCCGTCGAGATCGCCGATAACGGCCCTGGCGTGCCCACCGAAGAGCGCAAGCTGATCTTTGAAAAGTTTAGCCGAGGCAAGCGCAGCCCCGCCGATACGAGAGGCGCCGGTCTGGGCCTGGCGATTTCCCGCCAGCTCGTCGAACGCATGAACGGGACGCTCGAACTGGTGGAAGGCCCGCTTTGCGGCGCCTGCTTTCGCGTGCAGCTGCCGCTGCGCGCTTGACTTGCCGGTGTTTGCACGATCCACCAGATGGGGCAGCACCGATCATGTTGCCTTGCTGACCGCCTAAACGAATTTGAACAAATCGCGGCATGCCTCGTTTATGCCAAACGCTGACACGCAATGGAGCTGAACAATGGCCGAAAAGAAGGCGAACTCCGGATTATCTAAGCCTGTGGAGGTCGGCCCCGACCTGGTGCCGATCATCGGCGAAGGCCCGATGCCGCGCCCAGAGGTCACCAAGAAAGTCTGGGAATACATCAAGAAGAACGACCTTCAGGACCCGGCCAACAAGCGCAACATCAAGGCCGATGACAAACTCAAGACCGTGTTCGGCGGCAAGGACACGGTGACCATGTTCGAAATGACCGCCCTGGTCTCCAAGCACCTGGGCTAAGCCCCGCGCTCATCTATGCCCGAAGCGCCGTCATCGCAGCCTGAACTGTGCATGACGGCGCCTCTATGATCAGCGGGCGTCCAGTACGTCGCCCTCGAACGTGCCCAGCGTTTCCAGCATCTTTTGGTTGAAGCTGAGATCCACCAAGTCTTCCAGCGCTACGCGCTCGATCTCGGCAAACTCGGGATTGGCATAGGTGAACTCGACAGCCTTGCCGAGCACCACCGGATCCATGCAGCCATTCACGCACCAGCGCGTCGTGTTGAGCGCCGCCGTCGCGGCGATGGCTTCGGCCGACAGGTCCTCGCGGGCAGCGGCCATTGCTGCTTCCCATTGCGCCGGTTCCGCCTGCATCGCCCGCGATGCTTCACCCAGGGCGTCGGTAAAGCGTTGCAGCGCCTCGCGCTTGGCTTCGATCGTGGACTCCAGCGCCGCTGCGAACTTGGACTGGCCGGGCGAGCGCTCGGCATAATCGTCCGGGTCCACCAGCACATGGATGCCCTCGACATCGGCGATGGACTGGTAGGTTCCAAACGACACCGTCGTCGCATCGACCTGGCCGGCCGCCAGCGCCTGCACGCGGATGTCGGGCGAGCCGATCGCCACGAAATTGGGCCCGTCCGCAGCAATTCCGTAGCTGGCCAGCACCGCCAGCGTCAGATTGTGGTCGAGGCTGCCATTGTCGGCAATCGCAAAGGAGCGTCCGACCAGCCCTTCCACATCGGTGATATCGTCCTTGGCAGCCACGAGAAACGGCGTCCCGGCCGACGTGGCGGTGAAGCCGCGGATCGGCACGTCGTTCTCGGCCCGCAGCCGGATCGCCGCTTCGATGGTGATATCGGCGACATCCACCGCGCCGGCATTGAGCGCGGCTACTGCCTGGGGGGTGCCCTCCAGCGCCACCACGGTCACCTTCACCCCGTGCTTCTCGTAAAAGCCCAGCTCTTCGGCGAGCCGGAAGATCGAGCCCGTGGTCGGATTGAAGTTGGCTTCAGCCGTGGCGAGCGCCAGCTTGATCTCGAGCATGTCCGTCGGCGCAGTTTGGGCAACTGCCCCAGTCACGAGGCCGGCCAGGGTTAGCCCCCCGCCCAGGACGGTGGCGATTAGTCTATGCGAATAATAGGTCATGTTAGTCTTTCCTCCATAAAGGCGCGGCCTTCGGGGCCGCAACCGGATTAGTGCCTCGCGGCAAAAAGCGGGATCGAGCTGAACTGGCTCTTGAGAATGCCCGATGGGTGCTCGTGCTCCATCCAGCCCTCCATCAGCGTCGAATAGATGCGGCGATAATCGGTGGTGAATCTGAGATTGCCGTCATCCAGATCGGTGAGGCTGGGCACGCCGCCATATTGCCCCCCCAGTACCGGCTTGCCGATCACGAAGGCCGGACCGGCCGTGCCATGGTCGGTGCCCAGGCTGGTGTTCTCGGCAACCCGGCGGCCGAACTCGCTGAACACCATGACGACAACGTCGTCGCCCCGGCCGATGCGCTCCATGTCCCGCACGAATCCCGCGATATGATCGGAGGTATAGCTCCACAGCCGCGCATGCAGGTCGCCCTGATACACATGCGTATCAAAGGCATTGTTGCGATAGGGCACGTAGTAAACCTTGGTCGGAAAATCCGCTGCGATCAGCGCCGCGACCTTTTCCAGCCCAAACGGAACCAGTCCGTAGTCAATCGGCGTCTGGTAGCTGTTCCAGGCCTCGCGCACCAACTGCTCGGAGCTGTTGGCGCTGGCCGCCACATCGAACAGGAAATCCTGCGCCGAATTGCTGCCGCCATTGCCAAAGCGCGCATCGAGCACGCCCAGCGCCGCTTTTTCCTCATGCAACACGCGCCGGGTGAAATTGTCCGGGTTGTTGAACACCAGGGGCACATGGTTCATCGAGCGCACGGCGAGCGATTGATTGTCGTCGATATTGACGAGGAAATTGGTGGTGTGGCCCAGCGGGTCGATGGCGTCGGCCATGCGCCCCAGCCAGCCATGCGCTTCGCCGCTATTGGGCGCACCGGTCTGCCAGAACGCCATGGACGAAAAGTGCGAGAACGATGGCTGGTCATAGCCCACGCCATGCACGATCCCCATCATTCCGTCCTTGTAAAGGCGCTCAAAGCCGCTCATCGTTTTCTGAAAGCCGAAATGCTCGTCGATTTTCAGCAGCTTGTCCGGCCGGATACCCAGATGCGGCCGCGCCAGGTAATAGGCGTCGTCACCATGAGGGACCACGGTGTTGAGCCCGTCATTGCCGCCCGAAAGCTCCACGATGACGAGGATGCGCTCATTGGCTGCGGCCTGCGCTTGGGCCACTTTCGACCATACTGGAGAGGTTGTTATGCCGCTCGTGCCCTGCAGCACCATGCTGCCAAAGCCGGCCTGGATCAGGCCTTGCTTGTCGGTGCCGCTCAGTCTGGGTGGTTTTGCCATGCTGCTCTCCGCCCGCTTACGCCAGCTGATATTGCGGCGCGCTCATGATCAGGTGCGCGACGATGCGCAGGCCATGTTCCATGTAGCTGTCCGCTTCCGTGAGATTATTGGTCCCCAGCTCACTATCGAGGGTCTCGATCAACGCGGAGCGGGCAGGGGGCGCGAGGGGCACCCGCAGCAACCGCGCCGCCAGTAGATCCACCGCTTCTTCGCTCGAACTGGCGCCAGCCTCGCGCATCATCCCGGCAAGGCTGAACTGGGCCGGCGCGCGCGGGGTCGGCTTGAGCCGCCGAAGGGCCTCCTGATACCCCATCAAGCTGGCGTAACGCGTGTTGAACGCTTCGCCGATCCCTGCAGCGACGCTGGGCGCCGCCCCTTCCTCCAGGGTCGCCGCAGTGATTTCCATGCCGGCAACAATATTGGCATTGACCCGCTTCACTTCGCGTCCCGGGTTGAACATCGGATCGCTGAACTCGATGATGTCGGGGAACATCACCTCACGGGCAAAATTGGCCCGCTCGAACAACAAGCCCGGCGTGATCCAGGCGCGTCCCTCGCCCCAACCCGCCACCGTTGGTGGATAAAGCAGCACCTGGCCCAAGGTCTTGCCGACACTCCAGGGGTCGGGAATACCCGGCAGCTCGGCAACGCCCAGCTTGCGATAGGTGGATACGATCAGCTCGGTAGGCGACTTGATATGGCTGGCGACGGAGCCTTCTGAGTAAAAATCTTCGGACAGGAAGATCGTTTCGAGGAAAGGCGCTATCTCGTAATCCGCGTCCCGCAGCAGATCGCCAAGCACACTTGCGAAGGCCGGAGAAATCTCCTCGCGCACAAAGAACCGATACAGCTTGCAGGCGATGAAAACGGCGGTTTGCGGCTGCTCGAGGATGATTGCCAGGATGTCTTCACCGGTGAAATGGCCGGTGCGGCCGAGGAAATTCTTGATCCCGTCATCATGCTTGTCGGCATCGAGCACAAAGCGCAGATCGTCATTGCCCCAGCCGGTAAAGGCACGGGCGGCTTCCCGGATATCGTCCTCGGTGTAATTGCCCACGCCCATCGTGAACAATTCCATGACCTCGCGGCCAAAATTCTCGTTGGGCGCGCCTTTCACGTTCTGGGCGGCATCGAGATAAACCAGCATGGCTGGGTCCTTGGCCACCGCTTCGAGCAAAACCCCGAAATTGCCGCTGGCGCCACCGCGCAGCGTTTCGAGCTGAACAAGGGCCTTGCGATAATCGCGCAGCTTTTCTTCGCTGGTGGCGAAATGCCCATGCCAGAATAGCGTCAGCTTTTCTTCCAGCGGCCTGTTGGTGCGCACCATGCGGTCGAGCCACCAAAACCCCACCCGTCGCGATTCCAGTGCTGTCGCGCGCAACCAGTAAAAGAAGCGGTTGGTAACCGGCTGCAGCGGGCGGGGGCCCCTGGGCTTGACCCGTACCCCCATCGCTTCGCCGGTTTGCTCGGCAAGCGTGGTCGACAGTGGCCGGCTCACCGGAAAATTCTTGAGCGACGGATCCCAGAACCCCGATTGCTCGAAGGGTGCCAGATAACTGTTGTCATGGTCGGCATAGTGCACGAGCCAGGCCACGGCCGCATGCGGCGTCATCGCAGCCAATGCCTCGATCTGGCGGGGCGTCCCCCCAAACCCAGCGCGTTCCAGCAAATGCGCCGCCTGCGCATAGCTCCACTCGCAAGCGGCAAGCGGCGACAGATTTTCAGCGCATGGTCGGCTCAAAGCTTTAGGTACCTTAGGCACCCGCTCCGCACTCCGGCGGCTTGAACGACTGCGGTGCTCCACTCATAAGATCACCAAGCCATGCCGGCTGGCACTCTATGGGCGCCATAGGAAAAACCTATCCCGCAATTCAACCGGGGCTGTCATCTGCCGGAAACGCTCCAGCGAGCTCCTCCAGTTCGGCGCCATCCCTGACCATGTCGTGTATGCGGCTCCACAGATGCGCGCGCATCTCGGCAAAGGCGGGCAGGGTGCGTGGATCGCTTTGCCAGCGCGCCTCGGGCAACTGCACATCCACGATCTCGTCCACTCGACCCGGACGAGGGCGCAACAGCACGATCCGCTGCGACAGCAGGATCGCTTCATCGATGTCATGGGTCACAAAAACGATGGCGATGCGCCGGCGCGACCACATCTGCCACAGCTCGTGCCGCAACACCTCGCGCGTCATGGCGTCGAGCGCTGCAAAGGGCTCATCCATCAGCAGCACCTTCGGCTCCACCGCCAATGCCCGCGCCAGGCCGACCCGCTGCTGCATGCCACCCGAAAGCTCGTGCGGAAACGCTTGGGCAAACTCCCGCAAGCCAACCGCTCCCAGCAACGCCGCAGCACGCTGCGCCCGCTCGCTGCGCCCCATGCCGCGCAACGACAGCACGAATTCCAGATTTCCCTGCACCGACAGCCAGGGCAGCAGCCGGGCGGATTGAAACACCATCGCCAGGTCCGGTCCCGGCTCCGGCGGGCCGCCAAGCACCGCGACCGTGCCTTCGTCGGGGGCAATGAGGCCGTTGATGATGCGCAGCAAGGTGGTCTTGCCGCAGCCGCTCGGGCCCACCAGGCTGACGAACTCGCCGGGCGCAACATCGAGTGAGATATTGTCCAGGGCCCGCACCTGCCCATCCTTGAAAGATTTGCCCACTTGCCGGAGCGAAATCAGCGGCACGGTTGACGGCTTGCCGCTCATGCTTCTTCCCTTTGCGACACGCGCCAGCGGCTGAAACGATGCTCGACCCAGCGCAGCGCCGCAGTGAGCGCCGTTCCCAGCGCCATCAGCACGATCACCACGGCAAAATACCGGTCCATCTGGAACCGGTTACCCGCCGCCGCCAGCAGCCCACCGAGGCCCGACTGGGCCATGGTGAGTTCCGCGATCACCGTGCCCACCGTGCTGATCGCCGCCCCGATCCGCAATCCGCTGAGAATTGAGGGCAGGGCATCGGGCACCATCACCCGCCAGAACAAGGTGAACCGCCTGGCCCCGAAGGCCCGGGCCATTTCCACCAGATCCTTGTTGGAATTAGCGATCCCCGCAGCAGTGTTGATCAGGATCGGAAACAGCGCCGCGTTCCACACCACCACGATCTTGGCCTCGGTATAAAGCCCGAACCAAACGATGATCAGCGGGATGAAAGCGGCGCCAGGGGTCGAGTTCATGGCGTTGACGAACGGATCGAACACCCGCCCCAACAGGGGAAAGCCCCCCAGCACGATCCCCAGCAGAATGCCCGTGGTTGCCGAAAGGAGGAACCCCAGCCCGATCACCGTCAGCGACTCTGCCAGAGCCTGCAGCATGGTGCCGTCCGACCAAAGCTGGATGCTTTCATCCAGGATGTCGGTGGGCTTGGGCATGATCAGATTACCTGACGTTGCATTGAGCGCGAACATGCCCAGCACCAGCAGCAAGACGAGGACAATCTGGGCGCCCGTAATGACAATGCTCGTGTGGCGGCGCTGCTGCTGCGCCCGCGCGGCGAGGGCGCTCGATGAAAGACCTGCCGCAACGTCCGGCTCGGGCCTGACGGATCGCGCTCGGGCCGCTCGCCCTTCTTCGATCATGCAGCAATCCCCCTCTTTTTGCCGATCGATGGCGGCACCCGATGCATCCAGAGCGGGCAAGACGCGGCCAGGCGGCCAGCGTTGCGGAGTGTTGGCCCAGGAGCGCCAACTATTCAAGGCTTCACCAGCGCAAGCCGTCACGCCTCCGCTGTCGCCGCGTGTTCCTAGTGCCAAGCCGCCGCGCTTGCGATAAACCCCGCGTGACGCAGCGCGTTTCCCGTGCTGGCGATCAGGAGACACCGCTGCAGCATGGATGAACAGCCGCCGATCCCGCGCGACCCAGCGCCCGCAGCGGGCAAGAGCCGATCGCGCGCGCCAGTTCGGCCCAACGCCGGCGATCTGACGTTGCACCAGCTGCGCATCTTCTGGGCCGTGGCGCATTCCACCACGCTCACCAACGCCTCCAAACAGCTTGGTCTGGCCCAACCCTCCTTGTCCCAGCAATTGGCCAAGCTCGAAGCCAATATCGGAACGCTGCTGTTCCACCGCCGCTCCAACGAGATGGAACTCACCGAAGCCGGCCATTACCTGCTGCCCAAGGCCGAGCAGGTGTTGCGCTCCATCACCGAACTCGAGGACGGGCTGGGACAGTTCCGCGCCGGCCAGCGGCTCACCTTGAGGCTCGCCGGCATCAATTCAGTGCTGCGCGTGCTGCTTCCCGGCGCCGTCCACGCCATGGGCGAGCGCTTCCCGGAACTCGATTTCGACATCCTCGAAAGCGCGCCGGGGGACATCCTCGACCTGCTGTATAGCCGCCGGATCACCATCGGTTTGCTGGCCGCCAATTCCGTCGCGCAGGCCGGCGTCGGCTTTGTGCAGGTGCCGCTGCTGGAGGACCCCTATGTGCTGGTGGTGCCGCAAACCCTCGTGCTCGACGGCGTCACCGACCCCCAGCGCCAGCTGTCGGCCGAGCACTGGCACCGGCTCAACCAGTCCATCCAGTTCAGCTTTGGCAGCCAGCACGCCAGCCGCGTCTCCGATTGGTATGGCCGGCTGTTGCCGGCTCACCGCGTCGTCGCCCAGTGCCGCAGCTTTGAAACCGCCATCAGCCTTGTGCGCGCCGGATCGGGCGTTTGCCTGGCACCGGCTCTGGCGTGCCTCGGGGTGGACGGGATGCCACAGGACCTCCGGCTTTATCGCATCCAGGCGCCGCCCCGCCGCATCGTGGCGCTGGTGCCCTCGCAATATCGCCGGCTGGAACCCTGCGCCGCCATGCTGGACGAGCTGCAGCGCAGCGCCCAGCACCATGTCGCGCCGGCCATCATCCCGACGCCGCCCTGGCTCGCCCTCGACACCGCCGAGGACTTCTAGCCGCTGCACGCTCGCTAGTGCCCGTTGGCGAGCCGCTTCTCACCCGCCTCGATGCGGATCGGCAGCACGTTCTCGGCTGGAGGCAGCGGGCAGACCGCAAAATCGGTGAAGGCGCATGGCGGGTTGATGGCCTTGTTGAAGTCGAGCACGATGCTGCTGTCGGTCACCTCTTCGCCAAACACGAAGCGGCAGGCGCCATAGGTCTCCTCGCGCGCCGTCAGGTCACGGATCACGAATTGCGGGCTTTGAGGCGTGCCATGGGTCGCCAGCAATTCATGGGTGATGCCGTCCTTGGTGAACACCGCCTTGTGGGTGGCCTCCACCTCGGTCTTGATGGATTTGGAGGTGTCGATGGTCAGGCCTTTTGGCTCATCGAGCTTGATCCACTCCGCCACCAGGCGCCAGCTCGGGTCGAGCGGAAAATACTGGAGCGGGGGCAGCTCATCGGCTGCCTTGGACGCCGTGTCGCGCACCCGCAGGGCGTTCTGGCCGTTGAGCGTCGTCACTTCAAGCAGCAGCGAGCCCGCCGTAAAGCGCGGCGGCTTGGTTTTGGAGAGTTCCAGCACCTGCGCGGCGCCGCCATCAGCGGGGGTGTAGGTGACCCCGCCGGCGCTGTCCTGCGTCAGGCTGCCGATATGCTCCGGCCCGGCGGGCAGTACGATGTCGTTGTCGGCGGCGCTGCCGACCCTGGCCGTGCCTTCCGAAAGCCAGTCGCGGGCAATGATGTTCAGCCACCCATCGGGCGCCTTGAGGGCGGCGAGACGGCGAGCCTGCCAGTCGGCATAATCGGCAGCGTAATCGGTCATGGGGTTGGGTCCTTCAAATGGAGGCGCGGCACGCTCGCGAGCAGGCGCTTTGTATAGGGGTGCTGCGGATCGGCCAGCACCTGGCGGGTGGGGCCCGCTTCAACGATTCTGCCACGCTCCAGGATAACGATGCGCTGGCAGAGCGCCGCTACCACCCCGATATCGTGGGACACGAGCACGAGGCTCATGGATTGGCTAAGCCCACGCAGCAGTTCGACGATGCGGATGCGGGTCGTGAGGTCTAGGGCACTGACCGCCTCGTCGGCCAGCAGGAGCTTGGGCCCCGAAACAATGGCCCGGGCAATGGCGATACGCTGGCGCTGTCCGCCCGAGAACTGGTGCGGGTAGC
>JAQGKH010000013.1 GCA_028290225.1 Devosia sp.
TGCATATCCGCCCCGCTCAGGAGGGCGATCAGCTCGCGGTTCTCGGCAATGTCGCGCCCGTCCTTCGGGCTGGCGAAACCTATGCCATGCCGCGCGACCTCAACGACAAGCAGGTGCTGGATTACTGGTTCAGCCCAGTTCATGAGGTGTTTGTCGCCGAAGAAGGCGGCGCCATTCTGGGCACCTTCTACCTCAAGCCGAACCAGTTCGGTCCGGGCGCCCATATTGCCAACTGCGGTTACATGACCAGTTCGGCAGCCCAAGGCCGGGGCGTTGCCCGGGCGATGTGTCGGCACTCGATCGCATGTGCCGCCGAACGCGGTTTTCGCGCGATCCAGTTCAACCATGTCGTGTCCACCAACAGCCGGGCCGTAGCGCTGTGGCAGTCGCTCGGCTTTGCCATCGCGGGCACCCTGCCCGGCGCGTTCAATCATCCCGTGCACGGGTTCGTCGACAGCTACGTGATGTTCAAAACGCTGTAGTTTAAGGCAAAAGGGCCCCGCCGAAGCGGAGCCCTTCGCCGTTCATAGGGCTTATCGTTTAGCTGCCAACAACCGGTTGGAGTGCCTTGACCTCGAGAGTCGAGGGCCACTTGGCGTGAAGGTTGGCGCCGCGGCCAGGGATCTCGAAACCATGGGCACCAAAGAAATCGCGCTGGCCCTGGATCAAATTGGCTGTGCCCTGCGCCTGGCGGTAGCTGTCGAAATAGCTCAGCGCTGCAGAAAGGCAGACCAGCGGGAACTCACCCACGGCGCCCGCGGCAACGACCTTGCGCAGCGAGGGGTGTGCCGTCTTCATCAGCGCCACGAAGTCGGGCACCACCAGGAGGTTGGTGTTGCCGCCCTTGGCATAAGCTGCCGACATCTGGTCGAGGAACCGCGAGCGGATGATGCAACCGGCGCGCCAAATCTTGGCGATGGTTGCCAGCGGCAAGGCCCAGCCGTTCTCCTCGGACGCCTTGGCGATCACCGCAAAGCCCTGCGCATAGGACACGATCTTGCCAGCCAACAGAGCCTGTTCCAGCTCTTCCAGGCTCAACGAGGTCTTGCCGCGCGATGGCTTGCCATAGATGGCTTCGGCGGCGACGCGCTCGTCCTTGCGGGCGGAGATCGACCGGGCGGCCACGGCGCCCTCGATGGCAGTTGCGGGCACGCCCATCTGCTGGGCGGCAATGGCCGACCATACGCCGGTGCCCTTCTGTCCGGCCTTGTCGAGGATGAGCTCCACGAGCGGCTTGCCGGTCTGCTCGTCGGTGGCCGCCAGCACATGGCCGGTGATCTCGATGAGGTAGGAATTGAGTGGACCCTTGTTCCACTGCTTGAACACATCGGCGCATTCGGCCGTGCTCATGCCGAGCCCGTCGCGCATCACGCCATAGACCTCGGCGATCATCTGCATGTCGCCATATTCGATGCCGTTGTGGATGGTCTTGACGAAATGGCCGGCGCCGCCCTCGCCCAGATAGGCGCAGCAGCTTTCGCCGTTGAACTGCGCTGCAATCGCAGTCAGCACCGCCTCGGCATTGTGCCACTGCTGCTCGGAGCCACCCACCATGATGGAGGGGCCGTGCCGCGCGCCTTCTTCGCCGCCGGAGACGCCAACGCCGAGATAGCCGATATTCTTGGGACGCAGATAGTCAAAGCGCCGCTGCGTATCGGTAAACAGGGAATTGCCGCATTCGATGATTGCGTCGCCCTCTTCCAGATGGGGCAGCAGGTGCTCGATCATTTCGTCGACCGGAGCGCCGGCCTTGACCATGATGATGATGGAGCGTGGGCGCTTGATGGCCTGGATGAACTCGGCCAAATCCGCCTTGGCGATCACATTGCCATCCAGCCCCTGCTCCGTAGCCATGGCAACAAAGTCATCGATGCGAGAAGCCGTACGATTATGAACGGCGACGGTGTAGCCTTTCTCGGCGATGTTGAGCGCCAGGTTCGATCCCATCACTGCCAGCCCGATGAGGCCGATATCCGCTGTCGACATGCAAACAGTCCTTCTCAGAAAATGCGTCGCCAATCATGCGCGGGCTGCATACCGCGCGGCGGCGAACCTGATCATAAACAGCTCACCGAAGAAAGAGCTGTGCGAGCTAAATATGCCTATAGAGCACCGGCATCGAAGATGCCATTGTTTCGCGGTGGCGGGCCGCGTTGGGCTGCGCCACGAGGGAGTATCTTGTGGAAGTTGCGTCATTGTTCAGCCTGGCTGGTAAGCGGGCACTTGTTACCGGCTCCAGCCGTGGCCTTGGTTATGCCATGGCTTCGGCGCTCGCGGCTGCGGGCGCCGCCGTTATTCTGAACGCGCGCGATACCGCGGCCCTGGGCGAAGCGGCCGCGGGGCTGGCGGCAACTGGCGCCGATGTGAAAGCCGTTGCCTTTGACGTCACCAGCCTCGACAGCATCGAGGAAGCAATTGCCTATTGCGAAGCCGAACTCGGCCCAATCGACATTCTGATCAATAATGCCGGCCTGCAGATGCGGGGCCCGCTGGAAGATTATTCGGTCGGCAAGTTCGAGACCATGCTCGCCACCCATGTGACGGCAACCTTTGCCGTCAGCAAGACGGTGGCCAAGGGCATGATCGCCCGCCGCACGGGCAAGATCATCAATATCTGCTCGGTGCTGACCAATGTGGCGCGTCCAACCGCTGCCCCCTATGGGGCCGCCAAGGCTGCGGTTGCCAATCTGACGCGAGGCATGGCGGCCGATTGGGCGCGCTATGGGCTCAACATCAATGCGATCGCCCCGGGCTATTTCAAGACCGATCTCAACAAGACGCTGATCGAGGATCCCCAGTTCAATCAATGGGTGGAAACGCGCACGCCAATGGGGCGCTGGGGTGAAGTAGCCGAGCTTGGCCCGCCAGCCGTGTTTCTCGCTTCCGACGCTGCCAGCTTCATCAATGGACACATTCTTTATGTCGACGGCGCCTTCACAGCCACGGTCTAACGCCCGCATCATCATCGTGATGGGGGTCAGCTCCTCGGGCAAATCCACCGCTGGGCAATCACTGGCGCGGCGCCTTCATGTGCCGTTTCTCGACGGTGACGGTTATCATCCCCCCGAGAACGTGGAGAAGATGCGCTCAGGCATTGCTCTTGATGACGAGGATCGCTGGCCGTGGCTCACCCGGCTTGCTCACGCCCTGCATGAAGCGGCGGACAAGAAGGGGGCCGCGGTTGGGGCCTGCTCGGCCCTCAAACGCAGCTATCGCGACTTCCTGACCGAACAGGCCAGGGAGCCGATCCTCTTCGTGTACCTCAAGGGTGATCGCGCGCTCATCGCGGAGCGCATGGCGCGTCGCCAGCACGAATACATGCCGCCAAGCCTGCTCGACAGCCAGTTCGCGACCTTGCAGGAACCCGACCCGGCCAGCGAAAACGTGTTGGTCGTGCCGGTCACCGACAGCGTGGAAAAAATCACGACGACGGTGACCAAGACCCTTGATCACCTCAAGACCTTCAAGCGCTGGCAGTAAGCGGTTCGGCGTCACGGCGCCCCGCTAAGAGCGTGGCACCGATGCTCAATGCCCCAGCATCTGCTCCATCGCGCCAGGCCGATCATGGACGGCGAGCTTGTCCATGATCGTGGCACTGGCTTCGTTCATGCCGATCAGGTCGACCACCGCTCCATTGCGCCGCAGCTTCAGAACGGCGGTGTCGATGGCCCCTACCCCGGTCAGGTCCCAGATATGGGCCCGGCTGACATCGATCCGGGCGCGCGCCAGCTTTTCCTTGAAGTCGAAGGCGGCAAGGAAATCCTCGGCCGAAGCAAAGAACAGCTGACCTTCCACCAGATAGCTCCGCTCCTGACCATCAGGCGACAAGGTCGAGCTGACACGGAAGATCTGCGACACTTTCCAGGCAAAGAAAATGCCCGACAGCAGCACGCCGACGCCCACGCCAATGGCGAGGTTGTGCGTGCCCACCACCGTGATCACCGTGGCCAGCATGACAATGCTGGAACGACGCGGATGCGAGCGCAAATTGTTGAGCGAAGCCCAACTGAAGGTGCCCACGGAAACCATGATCATGATGGCGACCAGCGCCGGCATGGGAATGAGCCCCACCACATCGCCAAGCACCAGCAACAAGAATAACAGGAACGCACCAGCCACGAAGGTGGACAGCCGCCCGCGACCGCCGGAGCGCACATTGATCACCGACTGCCCGATCATGGCGCAGCCTGCCATGCCCCCGAACAAGCCACTGGCGAT
>JAQGKH010000046.1 GCA_028290225.1 Devosia sp.
GTGATCAGAATGGCGGTGATGATGGCGGGAAAGGCAAACACCACATCGCTCAGGCGCAGCACCAGCCATTCCACCGGTCCGCCCCAGGCGGCAGCGGCAAGCCCGAGCGGCACGCCAAGCCCGGCACCGATCACCACCGCCATGGCTGCCACCACAAAGCTGGTCAGCGTGCCCGACATGATCAGCGAAACCATATCGCGGCCGAGCTGATCGGTGCCCAGCCAGTGGGCGGCACCGGGCCCGAGAAAGCGACGGCCGATGTCGATTTCGGCAATCGAATAGGGCGTCCAGAGCAAGGACAGGAGCGCCAGCGCGGCAAACACCATGGTGCCGGCAGCGCCGATCCAGAACGCCTTGCTGGCGGAAAGCTTTCCCATCAGCTGCTCCGAACCCGGTCGCGCAGGCGGGGATCAATCAGGGCATAGGCCAGATCGACGAGGAGCATGGTGAGACTGACCGCGACCACGAGCACGATCACGGCGCCGCGCACCAGGATCAGGTCGCGCTCGGAAATAGCGGTGAAGATCAGCCGGCCCAGGCCAGGCAGGTAAAAAACGTTTTCGACAATGATCGCGCCGGCAATCAGAAAGGCGAACTGCAGCCCGAGATTCGTGAGATCGGGCAGCAGTTCGTTGCGTACCCCGTGCCGCCTCTACGCCTGGCCCATGGTCATGCCCTTGGCACGGGCAGTGCGGATGAAATCCTGCTCCTGGATATCCACCAGCGCCGTTCGCATCACGCGCGCGAGGATGGCCGCTTGCGGCAGCGCGAGGGCGATGCTGGGCAGCACCAGCGCGCGCAAGGCGGCGAGCGGGTCCTCGCTCCAGGGGATGAACCCGCCCGGCGGCAACCAGCGCAGGGTCACTGCAAACAGCAGGGTCAGCAACATGCCGAACCAGAAATTGGGAATGGCCACGCCCAGTTGCGCCAGCAGCATCAAGGCCCCGTCAAGGGGCTTGCCGCGGTGGCGCGCGGCGAGGATGCCGAGCGGCAGGCCGATGACAACCGAGATGATCATGGCCGCAAGGGTCAGCGGCAGCGTGACGCCGAGTCGGCCGGCGATCAGGGCGGCGACGGGCGCCTGCTGGGTATAGGATTGGCCCAAATCGCCCCGGAGCATGCCGCCCAGCCATCCGGCGAAGCGCTGCAGCGCCGGCGCATCAAGCCCGAGCTGGTTGCGCAGACTGGCAACGGCCTGCGCACTGGCATTGATGCCGAGGATGAAGCGCGCGGGATCGCCCGGCAGCAGATCAAGCAAAAAAAAGATGGCGGTGGCCGCCAGCAGCAGGGTCAGCGCGAACCCGCCAAGGCGGCGCAGAACAAAAGCCATCATGCCGCGTGCGCCTGGGGCGGCTCAATCCACCCAGTGGATGTCGCGCAGCACCACGCCTTCGATGGGCGAATTCTGCCACATACCTTCGAGCTTGGCGTTCCACACGCCGGTTTGGGCCAGCTCGAACAGGTAGCCGTTGACTGCATCCCGGGCGAGAATGGTTTGCGCCTCGATGGCGAGGGTCTTGCGCTCCGCGTCGTCCGTGGTGGCATTGAGCGTCTCGATCAGCGCCTGGAACTGGGGATTGTCGTAGCCGAAATAGTAGTCGGAATTGGCATAGATGCCAATGTCGAAGGGCTCCACATGGGCGATGATGGAAAGGTCGAAGTCCTTGTTGGTCAGCACGTCTTCGAGCCACTGGGCCCATTCCAGATTGATGAGTTCGAGCTTGATGCCGACAGCGGCAAACTGGCTGGCGAGGATCTGGCCGCTGGTGCGGGCATAGCCGACCGGGGGCAGCTTGAGCGTAGCGCTGAAGCCATCGGGGTAGCCGGCCTCGGCGAGCAGGGCGCGGGCCCTGTCGGGATCAAAGGGGTAAGTGCCGGTCAAATCGACATAATAGGGATGGTGGGGGGCGAAATGGCTGCCGATGGGCACGCCATAGCCATAGGTGGCGCCTTGGATAATGGCGTTGCGATCAATGGCATGGGCCATGGCCTGGCGCACCTTGAGGTCGTTGAAGGGCGCCTTGGCATTGTTGGTGGAAAGGATGGTTTCGCCTTCGGTGGTGCCCACCAGCACCTTGAACTGGGGGTTGGCCTCGAACACCGGGAGCGCCTCGGCGGCGAAGTTGTTGGTGCCATCGATGTCGCCGGCAAGGAGCGCATTGGTCATGGTCGCCGTGTCGCCGATGAACACGTAGCTGGCGCGGGTGAGGGCGGGCAGTTCGCCCCAATGGGGACCGTATTGCTCCAGCACGACGCGGCTGCCCTTGTCCCATTGCACGAAGCTGAACGGCCCGGTGCCCATCGGCGCGGTAGCATTGTTGGCGGCGCTTTCGGGAGCGACGATCACCGCATCCCCGCGCCCAAGATTGAACAGGAACAGCCCGTCGGGGCGGCTGAGGGTGAAGGTGATGGTCAGGGGATCGTTCACGACAACGCTTGCGACGGGAGCAAACAGCGTTTTTTGCGCATTGATGCTGTCCGCGGCCAGGAGGCGGTCGAAGGTGAACTTGACGTCCTGGGCATCAAAGCTGGTGCCATCATGGAAGGTGACGTCAGGCTGAAGGGTGAAGGTGTAGCTCAACCCATCAGCGCCGATGGTCCAGCTCTGGGCGAGGCCCGGCTGTACGGCGCCGGTTTGGTCGATGCGGGTGAGGCCTTCGAAGATGTTCTGGTAGCCAATGATATCGATGGCTTCGGCGGCGCCAGCCGTGGGATCAAGGGTCGGGGGCTCCAGCGCGACGCCGATGCGAATCTCGGTCGAGGCTGCCACGGCCAGGCTGCTCCAGCTGATGCCCAGCAGCGCCGCCAAGCCGATAACCCGAAATGCCTTACCCATGCCCGCTTCCCCCACCATGATGCGGCTGTGCCGCCTTATTCAAGGAAACTCTATAAGCCAGCACAACCGGCATAGCACCTAGGCAAAGGATTATGTTTTGCTGCTGCCAGGCGGCTGGGGGGCAGGAACCACCGGCGCCACCGCCGCGAGGGACGGTTTGGTGGTTATTGCTCGCCGGCTTCAGCCACCGGCGCATCCACCAGATCGGCGGGGATGCGCAGGGTGAACAGAAGCCCGTGCTCGCCGGCCGGATCCACGGACAGCTGGAATGCATTGACTGCCAGCAGCGAGCGGGTGAGGGCCAGGCCGACGCTGGAGCGTACCGGGGCCATTGCCTTGCCGTCCCGGCCCAGGCCATCACGGAACACCACGAAGCGCTCGGCCATATCGACCTGGGTGTTGGAGCTGTCGCGAACATGCACCGCGATGCTGCCATCATCCTCGTGATTGGAGGAGATGATCACTGCGCCGCCGGTGGGGGTCTGGTCGATGGCGCTGGCCAGAAGGTTCAGCACGGCCTGCGCCAGGGAAGCGCGGTCGGCCGTGATCTTGGGGAGGGTTTCGGAAATGGCATTGCGCACAATCACCCGGGCGGTGCTCGCCTGATTGCGGATGCGCAACACGCAGCTTTCCAGCAGGGCCGTGAGATCGAGGCTGGCGCGCTGGGGCAGGTAGCGGCCATCGCGCAGGCGGGTGAAATCATCAAGCTCGTCCACCAGGGCCGCGATCTCATTGCCGGCGGTGACGATGTCCTGGGCATGGCTTTGGTGGCGCTCGTTGCCGAGCATGCCGAAGGCTTCCGAGCGCAGCAGATCGGAAAAGCCGATAATGGTGTTGAGCGGGCGGCGCACGCCGCGGCTGATGCGAGCCAGCAGGGCCGGGTCGATGTCGCCAGGCGCCCCAAGACGCAGCTGGGCGGTTTCCCGCTCATGCACAAAGCCGAAATAGCCGGTAACCACGCCCGCTTGACCCTGCGCGAACAGCATCAGATCGGCGCCGGGGGCTGCGGCCCGCACGGACAGGCAGGGACGGGCCGATTCGGCAAAGCGAGCCGGCCGCTCCAGGAAGCTGCGCAGGGCAGGATTGTCGGTCTTGGCAACAAGGCTGGTCAGCGGCCGCCCTTCGAGCGCTACGCCTTCCTGGCCGAACAGCACTGCGGCGCGCGGGGAAACAGCGCTAAGCACGCCCGAACGGTTGGTTTCGAAAAAGCCGTCGCCGCGCAGGCCGGCAAAGGTTTCGGCAAAGGCACGCACGGCCGCTTCGTGACCGGTGCGCACTTCGGTGGCACTGGCCGACAGCATCAGCGCGGGGCGACCCTGCCAGGAAATGGACTGGAGGCGAGCGGTAACCGGCACCAGAGTGCCGTCGCGCTGCACCAGATGGTTGACCGGACCAGCTTCATGGCCCTCCGGGCCCGCCGCGGGAAACACTGAAGCCAAGCCGGCGGCGCGCAGGCTTTCCACCGAATCATAGCCCACCATTTCGGTAATGGCGCGGTTGGCAAACAGCACCTGCTGGTCGCGGAACACCAGAATGCCCAGCGGCAGGCGATTGAGCACCAGCGTTTCGCCACCCAGATTGATCAGGGAGCCAGCGCTTTTGGGGGGCTCGGCAACGGCGCGCTGGCTGCGCGGCGAGGCCTCGCCCATGCGATCGTTCAGGATGCGAGACAGTTCATCGAAATTGTAGCGCGAAACGCGTTCCACCGCTTCGGCATCGGCAGCAACAGGGGGCAGGACTTCAGGTTCGTCCTCGGCATCGGCTTGCCAATCGGCGGCCTCGGAGGCGCCGGGGTGCTCGGGAAGCGGTTCTTGATCCGTTAGGGGCGTCGGGGCGGGTTCCGAGGGCGGAACTGCGGCAGCTGGAGGCTGCAACGGTTCAGGGCTGGGCTCAGTCTGGGCTTCGGCCACGAAGCCCGTTCCAGTCACCAGCCAAAGCTGCGCCGCCACCTCGGTGACCACCGGCTCGGTGCGCAGCGGATCATCGGCGTCCGTCAGGGGCGAAAAAAGCTCCGCATTTTCGCTCATCCGGTCAACCAGCGACGTCAGGCGAGCCGTCGCTCCGCCCGGGGTCGCAGTTTCGGCCTGATCGGAGATATCGGCTGGCGAGGCGGCTTCAGGCGCGGCGGCAACCGGCTCTGGTACGGTGGCTTGCGTGGTGTCAGGCTGGGCAATCTCGCCATCGGCCGCCCGCCAGTTGGCGAGTTCGCGCTGATAGGCGTCGTCGTCGGCTGCCGCGGCCGTATCCACTGAATGCTGCTCCAGGGCCAAGAGGCTTGGTGCATCGTTCGATGTAGCGGGCTCGCCATCAACTGCAGCGGGCACAAATGGAGCGGTTTCCAGCACCACGCCCTTGGGGGGTACGGGCAGCGAGGAGCTGGGGGCAGGAAACGGCTCCTGTTGGACCAGGGCCGTAGCCTCGTGTTCGGCGGCGTCGCTGTCCTCATAACGAGACGCGTCGGGCTGCGTGGCTGGGGAAGGGAATTCGGGTGTTTGATCCGGCGTGGTGCCGGTTTCCGGCGTGGCGGCTGCTGCAGTGTCATCGCGGGCAAACAGCTCGGCGTTTTCCGTCGCCTCCGCAGCAGCGCTGGCGGGTTCACCCGGCTCGATCGTCGGGGCGTCGCGGAAGGATTCTTGCGCATTGCGATCGGGTGCCGAATCGAGCGGGACCGCCGATGCCTCAGCGGTCACGACTGGTGCGGCCTGTGGTGCAGGGATTGCGAGCGTAGAATCTGCGGCGAGAATCTCCGCATCGATGGGATCGACAGCGACCACCAACAGCATGGCGCCGCCGTTGATATCCGTCAGCGGCGTAGTGGCGCAGGTTACGGAGACGGGTTTTTCGCCGGCGAGAAACTGGATACGAGCAAGGCTGCTGCGGCCCGTCGAGCCCAGCCGGATGTTGCGGGCGATCTGTCCCTTGATCGGCACCGGCGTGGGCGCGCGCTTGAGGCCGCTTTTCTTGAGCCTGGCGCCAAACAGCGCTGCGGCCGGATTGTGCCAGATCAGGCGCTGACCGTCACCGGACCACAGCCATGCGGGCCGTGGATCCCGGGCATGCTGCAACACGCGAGAACCAGCTGGCGATGTGATCCAGTCGTCATCCATCGATAACCGATACCCGTCCTACGTCCGTACCAAATTGGTACAGTTCATTCGTGTTCGTTAAGTGTTCTTCAATATCGCGCCCCTCGAGGGCGGTCCAGAGCGCGAAGGGTCTCAGCCCCCAACAAACGGGGGCATGGTTAAGAGGTGGCGCTTGTATCGACAAAGCTGTAAAACATGCTTGTCAGGAGAGGCAACTCGCCCTATGTAACGCACGCTTTCGGGACGCGCCTGGCGTAGGGCCCGGAAAAACCATTTGCCGCCTTAGCTCAGTTGGTTAGAGCGCTAGATTGTGGATCTAGAGGTCCTCGGTTCGATCCCGAGAGGTGGTACCACCCTAATCAGCTGTTTTTATTCGCGAAATTTCTGGTGGCGACCTTCGCTCAGGTCTGCTGCGTGTGGCTGGGGCGCCACCGGGTCGCCACCGCCTGCATATAGCCTGAAGCTGGTGTTTCA
>JAQGKH010000086.1 GCA_028290225.1 Devosia sp.
CCCCACCCAACCACCGGCCGGCAAGCGTTACGACCGAGCAGCGCATGCGCCGCTGGGTCGAAAGCCTACAGCCCCCTCAAGCCGGGCCAATATAGCGGGCAATAGTTTCCAGAAAATGAGGCACCGATATCGGTTTAGAGATGTACCCCTCGCAGCCGCCTTGCAGGATGCGTTCTTCATCGCCCTTCATGGCGAAAGCCGTCACGGCAATGACGGGGATATGGGCCAGCTCTTCATCGTCCTTGAGCCATTTGGTGACCACCAGACCCGAAACCTCGGGCAGCTGGATATCCATCAGAATCAGATCGGGATGATGGGCGCGCGCCAGATCCAGCGCTTCCATGCCGCTGCGGGTCTGGATCACGGCATAACCGCGCGATTCGAGCAGATCGTTGAAGAGCTTCATGTTGAGCTCGTTGTCTTCCACGATCATCACTGTTTTTGGCATCAAACCTCGCTTGTGCCGCTACCAGCACCCTCAGCACTTCGTTTTGCCGCCCTGTTGGGGTAGCATCGAACTCTTACAAAAGACCAAATGAGCCCGGCCTTGCCTCGCACCCAATCCACCCCGCCCCCCGATGTGCCCGCCTTGGCCGAAGCTTGCCTCGGCTACCTGGCCGAAAATCCCGATGAACTGCTGGCCTTCATGCAGGTGGCGGGCCTTGATCCCGATGCGCTGCGCCGCACATCCGGTTCACCGGGCTTTCAGCACGGACTTATCGACTATTTTGCGTCCAACGAGCCGCTGCTGCTGGCTTTGTGCGCCAATACCGGCACCACGCCCGAAGCGTTCATGCGCGTCTGGCACCGGCTCAACCCGGCGGGATAGGCATGGCGGCGGGCTGGTTTTGCCGCGACTGCCTCGCCCATGGGCGAGCCAGGGAGCCCAGCCGCTGCCCGCAATGCGGCTCGCCCCGGTTGCGCTCGCATGCCGAGTTGTTCGAGCTAGCCATCGCCCATGTGGATTGCGATGCCTTTTACGCGTCGGTTGAAAAGCGCGATGACCCAAGCCTGCGCGACAAGCCGCTGATCATCGGTGGCGGCGTGCGCGGCGTGGTGGCCACCTGCTGCTATATTGCCCGCCAGTCTGGGGTGCGTTCGGCCATGCCCATGTTCAAGGCGCGGCAACTTTGTCCAGACGCGGTGATCATCAAGCCCAACATGGCCAAATATGTTGAGGTCAGCCGGCAAATCCGCCGCCACATGGACGCGCTGACGCCCCTGGTCGAGCCGCTTTCGATCGACGAAGCGTTTCTGGATCTTTCGGGCACCCAGGCGCTGCACAAGGCGCCCCCGGCCCTGGTGCTCGCCCGGTTTGCGCGCCAGGTCGAAAGCGAGATCGGCGTGTCCATATCGGTGGGCCTCAGCCACAACAAGTTCCTCGCCAAGATCGCCTCGGACCTCGACAAGCCGCGTGGCTTTGCGGTGATCGGGGCGGCGGAAACCCTGGGCTTTCTGGCCCCAAGGCCGATCAGCCTCATCTATGGCGTGGGCAAGGTGCTGGCCGAAACCCTGCGCAAGGACGGGCTGGTAACCATCGGTCAGCTGCAGGAGGAGCCGGCGGAAAAGCTGATGCGGCGCTATGGAGAAATGGGGGCGCGCCTGAGCCGGCTGGCTCACGGGCAGGACAGCCGCCGCATCGCAACCGGCGGCGAGATGAAGACGATCTCGTCGGAAACCACCTTCAACGCCGACATTGCTTCGCTTGAGGCGCTTTCAACCGAGCTGCTGGGGGTGACCGAGCGTTTGTCCGAGCGGCTCAAGGCCAAGGGTGTGGTGGGCGATACCGTGACGCTGAAGCTCAAGTCCGCGGGTTTTCGCTTGCGTACGCGCGCCCGGCACCTGATGATCCCTACGCAGCTGGCCAATGTCATCTATGATACCGGTCGCTCGCTGCTGGAGCGGGAAGTGGATGGCACGCCGTTTCGCCTGATTGGAATCGGTGTATCGGGCATCGAAGGCGCGAACGGCACCGATCCGGCCGATCTGCTCGAGCCCGCCATTGCGCGCAAGGCTGCCGCCGAGCGCGCCATGGACCGGGTCCGTACCCGGTTTGGCCGCGAAGCGGTGATCCGCGGCAAGCTCTACAGGCAAAGACCGGAGCCCCGGCCCGAGCTGATCCAGGAAGACGACAACGAAGGCGAAACGCAATGACCAGCCCGATCCAAAGACTGCGTGAATACGGCTACGAACTCCCCGCGCCTAAGGCGCCCGTGGCGACTTATGTGCCTGTCAGCCGCAGCGGTAACATCCTTTATGTTTCCGGCCAGATTTCCAGCAGCGAGGCCGGGGTGGTCACGGGGCTGCTGGGTGACACGATGAACGTGGTGCAGGGCGGCAATGCTGCCGAGCTGGCGGCGCTCAACGTGTTGTCGCAAATCGTTCACATGGGCGGGGTGCCGCTCGAGGACATTAAGCGCATCCTCAAGGTGACGGTGCTGGTGGCCTCCACGCCCGACTTCACCGAGCACCATCTGGTAGCCAATGGCTGCTCCAACCTGCTGGTTGGTGTGCTGGGGGATCGCGGCAAGCATGCTCGCGCCGCCTTTGGCGTGGCAGCCCTGCCCTTTGGCGCGGCGGTGGAAGTGGAAGCCGTGGTGGAAGTATAGCGGCACCCCCGCCGGGATGTTACGTCAGCTTCAGGAGTCAGTGCCACTGACCAGCGCCACGTCCAAAGGATAGTTAGCTTGACCGACCAACCGCTTTTTCCCCGTCCCGTCGCGCACCGGGGCCTCCACAACCGCGCTGCCGGCGTGATCGAAAACAGCGCCTCCGCTTTCGAGGCCGCTATCGCGGGCAACTGGGCCATCGAATGCGACCTGCAGCTGACGGCAGACGGCGTGCCAGTGCTGTTTCACGATCCGGTGCTCGAGCGCCTTACCGGCCGCACCGGCCGGGTGAGTGAGCTTGCTGCCGCCGAGATGACGGCCATCCCCCTGCTCGACAGCCGTGCCGGCGATTGCCCCCAACGCTTCACCGATTTCCTCAAGCAGATCGATGGGCGGGCCTTGCTGCAGGTCGAGCTCAAGCACCAGCAGGACAATGCCGGCACCCAACTGCTTGCCCGGGCCGCCGCCGAGGCCCTGAAATCCTACCAGGGTCCAGTGACTGTCGAGTCGTTCGATCCCAATCTGATCACTCTGATTCGCCAGTTCGGTTTCACCGGCCCTCGCGGCATCATCACCTATAATTACGAAGGTGCCGAGGCCGAAGAAAACTACACTGCCGAGCAGCGCTGGACGCTGCGCCACCTGCTGCACTGGCATGAAACCCAGTTCGATTTCATCTCCTGCGCCAAGGATGCGCTTGACTTGCCGGCGATCAAGTTCTGGCGAGCGCTTGGCAAGCCGGTGACCGGCTGGACGATCCGGTCTAAACAGGAATGGGAAGCCGCCCGGCCCCATATCGACCAGATCGTCTTTGAGGGGTTCGACCCGGACATTGCCTGACACCGGCTATACCGCCACCATCCACCCCACCACCGCCAGCATCTCTGCTGCGGTTTGGGACAGCCTCGTGCCGTCCACCGGTGGGGTGCCCGACAATCCGTTTTTGAGCCACGCCTTCTTTCTGGCGCTGGAAGAATCGGGCTGCGCTACCGCCCGGACCGGCTGGCAGCCTCAGCACATCCTGCTGGCCGACAATGCCGGCCGTCCCGTGGGGCTGATGCCGCTGTTCCTCAAATCCCACTCCATGGGCGAATATGTCTTCGATCATGGATGGGCCAATGCCTATGAGCGGGCTGGCGGCAACTATTACCCCAAGCTGCAATGCTCGGTGCCGTTTACGCCGGCGACCGCGCCCAAGCTGCTGGTGCCGAGCGGCAGCCTCGAGGCTCAAACCGGTTTGCTGGCAGCCGCCCAGCAACTGGCGGGGCAGCGCGAGGCATCTTCGGTCCACATGACCTTCGTGCCCGAGGTGGAAGCGCAGCTGGTGGAATCAGCCGGCTGGCTCAAGCGCTTCGACACGCAGTTTCATTGGCACAATGAGGGCTTTGACAGCTTCGAGGGTTTTCTTGAAACGCTGTCCTCGCGCAAGCGCAAGACCATCCGGCGCGAACGGCGCGATGCCCTCGCCGACGGCCTTTCCGTCAAATGGCTGACCGGCCCGGATCTGCAAGAGCGGCACTGGGACGCGTTCTTTGATTTCTACGAGGATACGGGGGCGCGCAAATGGGGCCGCCCCTATCTCAATCGCAAGTTCTTCTCGCTGCTCGGCCAAACCATGGCCGATCGCATCGTGCTGATGCTGGCCTATGACGGCCCCGAGCCCATTGCCGGAGCGATCAACTTCCTCGGCCGCGACCGCATCTTCGGGCGTAACTGGGGCGCCACCCGCGAGGTGCCGTTCCTCCATTTCGAGCTCTGCTACTACCAGGCCATCGACTACGCCATTGCGCACAAGCTCGCCGTAGTCGAGGCCGGCGCCCAGGGCGAGCACAAGCTGGCCCGCGGCTATGCGCCCGCCACGACCTATTCCGCGCACTGGATCGCCCATCCCGGCCTGCGCGGCGCCGTAGCGGACTTCCTTGAGCATGAACGTGCTTCAGTGGCGCGCGAGCAGGATCTGCTCGACAACTTTACCCCGTTCCGCAAGGGCGAGCGCATCGACAGGTGAGGCGGCACCATGCCCCTTGGACTTGTGGGCCGGGAGGACTATGTAGGGACACCCCTCCCCTCGCAGGAATCCGCATGACCATCTGGGACGCTATCGTCTTTATCCTGCAAGCCGGCGTCACCTTCGTGCTCTCCACCGCTTTGTTCGATGCGCTCCATTGGCTGCTGCATCGGTGGGAGACCTCGCGGTTCAAGCTGTTGCGCACCTTTTCGTCCTGGCATTGGGTGCACCACAAGTTCCTCGGTCTCGACATGCAGATCAACCCCGCTTACGCGCGGGCTAATGTCTGGTTTCATATCCTGCCGGAATATGCGACCTCGATGCTGGGCATCGGCTTGTTCCTGTTCATCTTTCCCTGGCCACCGATCGTCGTTGTGGCAGTCATCCGCAGCGTCATGCTGGTGATGACTTACCGGGAGGAAGGGCTGGACTACAACCACATGGCCATGGACCGGGTGGGCGCCAAACAAGGGCTTCTGTGGGTGGATAATAACTACCACGCCATGCACCACGTTTATCCGCACAACTTCTTTTCCTCCTTCGCCAATATCTTCGATCTGCTGTTCGGCACCACCTGCCAGATCAAGGGCCGGCACTTCCTCGTCACCGGGGCGGGCGGAGCCTTTGGTGCCGCTTTGGTCGCCAAGCTCACCCGCCTCGGAGGCATTGTGGAAACAGCCAAATCGGGCGTCGATTTTTCTGCCGGCAACTACTCGGGCATGCGCGACAGGCTTGAACGCGCCGATGTGCTGGTGCTGGCGCATGGGGCCAAGAGCCAAGATTGCTGGAACGCCAACTTCGTCACCTCCACCGACCTGATTGAGCTGTTCACCGCCTTGGGCAAAGATCGCCTGACCCCGCCCGAAGTTTGGGCGGTCGGCTCGGAAGTAGAATTGCATGGCGATCTGGGAATGGAAGAGCTCAAGGCCTATGCGGCCTCCAAGCGGGCCTTTGCCCGGCGGGCTCTGGATTATTACCGCTCCGACGCGCTGTTTTATCGCCATATCGTTCCGTCGAGTTTCACTTCGGCCATGGGCAAGGGCGCGATGTCAGCGGCCACTGCCGTCAACATGGCCATGTTCTTTATCCGCCGCGGCTTTTCCTATGTTCCGGTGACTTTCACGGGTCTGGCGATACTCAACTATGTCCGCTTCCGCTTTTTCCAGCAGCGGATGGAGGATCCCGCGCTGGCTCAATAGCGAGCCGGCGCTGCTCGCCTCTTGAGCTGTGCACGGGCGCAGGAGTATGCCATGCGCACCCACTCCGCGAGGAACGCCCGTGAGCACTCCCTACGACACCAGCAACATCTTTGGCCGCATCTTGCGCGGCGAACTTCCCGCCCACAAAGTGTTTGAAGACGACACGGCCCTTGTGATGATGGATGTGTTTCCTCAATCGCGCGGCCACACGCTGGTGCTGCCCAAAGCCGCCTCGCGCAACCTCCTGGACGCCGATCCCGCGGTGCTTGCCGCCGTGATGCCGCTGATCCAGCGTGTAGCAGTGGCACTGATGGCCGCAACCGGTGCCGATGGCATTCGGCTGGCGCAGTTCAACGAAGCCCCCGCAGGCCAAACCGTGTTTCACCTGCATTTCCACCTTATTCCCGTTTATGAGGACCAGGCGCTTGGCGCCCACGGCCAAGGCGCTGCCGACAGCGCTGAATTGGCAGCGCTGGCCCGCGATGTCGCGGCTCGGCTCTAGGCTGCCGTGACCCCTGCCCCCAAGCTTGGCTCCGGACTGCTGCTCACCGGCTCGGCTGGCTTTGTCGATGCTGTCGGCTTCATCGAACTGGGCGGCTACTACGCCTCGTTCATGAGCGGCAACACCACCCAACTGGGCGCGGATCTGCTTGGCGGACTATCGGCAGCGGCGTTGGTGCCACTTGCCTTGGTGCTGTTGTTCTTGGCGGGCAGCACGGTGGGGGCGCTGCTGTCGATGGTGAGCGGGAGTTACGGGTCCGCGCTTGTGGCAGTCCTGGTGTTCTCCTGCACCATCGGAGCCCTGGCGCTGCATTTTTGCGGACTTGCAGCGCCACCGGCGATGGCTCCGCTGGCGTTCGGCGCGGGGGCCCAGAACGCCATTCTGTCACCTGCCGGTTCGGTGCGGCTGGGCGCTACCTTTGTCACCGGCACCCTGTTTGCCGCCGGGCAGGACCTCGCCAAAGCCATGCGGAACCTGGCGCCCCGCTGGCGATGGACACAGCACCTGCTGGTGTGGCTGTCGCTGCTGCTGGGTGCCGCCCTTGGAGCGGCGTTGTACCAGTGGATGGAGGTTTGGGCCCTGCTGGCGCCCGCAGCGGTTTATGCGGCGTTCTCCCTTGGTCTGGCGCTACGCCAGCCAAAGACACCGGCTCGGTCCTAATCGACGCGGGGCTGTTCGCGCGAGCGGAACTCGAAAAGTTCGCGGAAAGCGCCCGGCACCAGCGCCGACAGGGGATTGATGCGGAAGTCGGGTTTGTCCAGCGGGCCCTTGACCGCAAAGGTCACGCCGACCAGCCCTTCGCCGTCGCGCCCACCCAGCAGCGGCCCCAGCAACGGGATCTTCTGGAAGGCGCTGTTCAGACCAAACAAGGGTACATAGGTGCCCGCGAGATCGTATTGTCGCTGGTCGGTATAGATGAAGCCGCGCATCGTGCCGCCTACGGTGTCACCCGTCAAAATCGCGTTGGTGACCTCGACCCGGTCCGAACGGCGCACGAAGTTGACGACGCCCCGGTCGAAGTCGAGACGGTTGCTGCGCGCGATCACCGCCCGCGAATCGGCATGATTGCCCAGCACCTGCGCCACGTTGGCTTCATCCACGATGGCAAAGCCCTGCATCCGCAACTGCCCGAAATCGGCGTTCTGCTCGCTGTCGGTGGTCATGACGAGGTTACCCTCCCCGCCAGCCAGCTGGGAATACACGCCCAGCAGGCGCAGGATCGTCCCGGCATCGCTGAACGCCACGGTCAGGGTACGACCCTTGGGCGCCGGGTTGGTGGTCACCGAGATGGCGTTGTCGTCGCCGAATTGCGCTGTGACACTGACGCGCCGCATCTCGCTGCCCTGCAGCGCCATCTCGAGATCGAGATTGAAGGCGGTCGTGGCATAGTAGCCAAGCGCCCGGTCCAGTTCCACGTCCAGCACCAGGGCCTGGTCGAACTCGGTGGTTTGCACCCGCCCGGTGCCCTCCCCCAAGCTGAAGAACCGCTTCAGCATCGGTTTGAGATCGAGTTGTTCGCCGCGCACCTCGACCGAATAACCGCCCTCGACCGGCGCAAGCTTGAGTTGCGCTGCATCGCCCTCGCTCAAGCCGAAGTCGATGAACTCCGCGCTTTGCAGCCCCGCCTCTGCGTCGAACTTGAGCCCACCCTTGAGCTTGACCGTGCCAAAAGCCAGCTCGATTCCGAACAACTCGGTCACGCCCTCGGCTTGCTTGACGCTCGCCTGCAAGGTTCCGGGCACGCCGGCTTCCTTGCTGAGCCCCAGATCGCTGATGGTCAGCGCGGCTTGTGTAAGATCCACCGTCATCTGGATCGAGCCAACGGGCATTGGCTGTGCCACAAAGCCGACCTGTCCGCTCATGAAGGGCGAGGCATCAAAACCCATCGCCGCGAGATCCTCGACATCGACGGTGGAGGCGAGCCGG
>JAQGKH010000106.1 GCA_028290225.1 Devosia sp.
CGCCCGTCCACATGCATTACCCCGAAGCCAACCGCTTCCATGCGAGGCACTTCCAGGCACCCGATGGTCACGTCGGCGCCGGTGTCCACATGCTGGCGCAGCATGATTTCATAGTCCATCTTGTAGATGTGGTCGCCCGCCAGGATCACGATGTAGCGCGCGCCCGAATCCTCGATGATGTCCATGTTCTGGTACACCGCGTCGGCAGTGCCGGCATACCACATGTCCTCGCGCACCCGCTGGCTGGCGGGCAGCACGTCGAAGCTTTCATTGCGCTCGGGACGCAGGAAGTTCCACCCACGCGACAAGTGCCGGATCAGGCTGTGGGCCTGATACTGCGTTGCCACCGAGATGCGGCGAATGCCTGAATTGATGGCGTTGGACAGCGCGAAGTCGATGATGCGCGACTTGCCCCCGAAATACACCGCCGGCTTGGCGCGCCGGTCGGTCAGTTCCATCAACCGCGTGCCACGGCCACCCGCCAGCACATAAGCCATTGCCTCGCGTGCGAGCGGCGACGGCGCCCGATAATCAGCCATTCTTTCCCTCCAGTAACAGCCCGGTTTTATCCGGAGCGCTTCTCGGCCCCCGCCGCTTCACGCCGGTTCGAATTTCAAAAACAGTGTCGAAAGCGGCGGCAGATAGATTTCCGCTTCCGCCGGCCAGTGCATGCCTTCCACTGGATAGGCGGTGACGGCGCCCTGGTTGCCAGTATTGCTGCCGGCATACCAACCCGCATCGGTATTGATCCGCTCCACCCATTTGCCGGCGATCGGCATCGGGATCTTGTAGTTACCCCGCGGCACCGGCGTCATGTTGGACACCACCAGCACCGGATCGGCACCCGGCGCCTTGCGCAGCCAGGCGAACACGGAATTGGCGTGATCGTTGCCGATCACCCATTCAAAGCCCTCGGGCTCGCAGTCGCGTTCGTGCAGGGCCGGAAGCTGCCGGTAAGCTGCATTGAGGTCGGCGATCAGCCGCCGCATGCCTTCATGCATGCCCGCTTCCAGGAGCCACCAGTCGAGCGAATGGGCTTCGGTCAATTCCTCCCGTTGGGCAAATTCCTGCCCCATGAACAGGAGCTTCTTGCCCGGATGGCCCCACATCAGCGCGTAGTAGGCGCGCAGATTGGCAAATTTCTGCCAGTCGTCGCCCGGCATCTTTTCGAGTAGCGACTTCTTGCCGTGCACCACTTCATCATGGCTGAGGGGCAAAACGAAGTTCTCGGAGAACGCGTAGACCATGCCGAAGGTCATGTCGTTGTGGTGATAGCGGCGATGAATGGTTTCCCGGCTCATATAGCGCAGGGTGTCGTTCATGAACCCCATGTTCCACTTGAACCCGAAGCCAAGCCCGCCAGCATCCACGGGATGGCTGACGCCGGGCCATGAGGTCGACTCCTCGGCGATCATGAAGGTGCCCGGATGCAGCCGATAGGCCTCCGAGTTGACCCGGCGCAGAAACTCCACCGCCTCCAGATTCTCGTTGCCGCCATGTTTGTTGGGCACCCACTGCCCCGCCTGCCGCGAATAATCGAGATAAAGCATTGAGGCCACCGCATCGACGCGCAGCCCGTCGAGATGGAACTGCTCGAGCCAGAACAGGGCATTGTTGACGAGATAAGAGACGACTTCGCGCCGCCCGAAATTGTAGATGGCCGTATTCCAGTCAGGGTGGAAGCCTTGGCGCGGGTCGGCATGTTCATAAAGTGCGGTGCCATCGAAATTGGCCAGGCCATGCACATCGGTGGGGAAATGCGCCGGCACCCAATCCAGGATCACCCCAATTCCTGCTTCATGTGCCGCATCGACAAACCTGGCGAACCCGGCCGGATCGCCAAACCGGGCCGTGGGCGCGAACAGGCCGGTGGGCTGATAACCCCAGCTCGGATCATAGGGGTGCTCGGTGATCGGCATCAGCTCGATATGGGTGTAGCCCATATCGGCGACATAAGGCACCAATTGCTCGGCCAGCTGCTCATAGGACAGGAAGCTGCCATCGGGCTTGCGGCGCCAGGAGCCCAGATGGACCTCATAGATGGACATCGGCATGCGCCGCCAATCCTTGCCGCGGCGCTCTTCGAGGTATTTTTCGTCTGTCCAGGTAAATGGCCTGGGATCGGGCACCACCGATGCGGTGCGCGGCCGCAATTCCGCCTGCCGGGCATAAGGATCGGCCTTGAGCGGCTGCACGACGCCGTTGGCACCGACAATCTCGTATTTGTAAAGCGTGCCCGTGCCGAGCACCGGAATGAACACCTCCCAAATGCCGGTATCGAGCCGCTTGCGCATCGGGTGGCGCCGCCCATCCCACTCGTTGAACGGCCCCACAACGCTGACGCGCTGCGCATTGGGCGCCCACACCGCAAAATGGGTGCCGTGCACGCCCTCGAATTCCATCTCGTGCGCCCCAAGCTTGTCGAACAAGCGCAGATGGCTGCCTTCCCCGATATAATAGTCATCGAGTGGCCCCAGCACCGGGCCGAAGGAATAAGGATCGAAAACATCCCACTCCCCATCCGCATTGCTGGCGCGATAGCGGATGGGCTGCCGGACGGCGAGGCTGACCGGACCTTCGAAAAAGCCAGCGGGATGACGCAGCGTCAGCTGCCCAACCGTCTCGCCCTCGAGCGTCGAGGCGGAAAGGGCGTCCGCATGCGGAACAAAGGCCCGCAGCACCATCTGCCCATTCACCTCATGCAGGCCGAGAAAGGCGAATGGGTTGGCATGGTGGCCGCCCACAATTGCATCCACTTCCCGCGTATCGGCCTGCCAGTCTTCGCTTTTCACCCGCATATTCCTTGCCAGACCGCCGCCGGCACTCGCCGGCGGACACTCACTGTATTGCACTCATCGTGCGGCTTGCCCCGTAACCTAGGTTAGAGGGACCGGCACGCCCCAAATTTCTTCGGCGTATTGCTTAATCGTGCGATCCGACGAGAAGAAACCCACCCGCGCCGTGTTGCGCACCGCCATGGCATTCCAGCGCGGCTTGTCGAGCCACAGCCCATCCACCCGCGCCTGCGCTGCCACATAGGAATCGAAGTCGCGCGCGACCATGAACCAGTCGCGATCGTACAAGCCGGCGATCAGGTCCCCGTAACGGTGCGGATCATCGGGCGAAAACACGCCTGACGCGATCGACTCCAGCGCTTCCTTGAGCGCCGGTGAATTATCGATGGCCGAGCGGGGCACTTCGCTCCTGGCGCGCTTCTCGTTCACCTCTTCGGTGGACAGGCCGAAAATGACGATATTGTCCGCGCCAACTTCCTTGTGCATCTCGACATTGGCGCCGTCCATGGTGCCGATGGTGAGCGCACCATTAGCCATGAACTTCATGTTGCCCGTGCCTGAGGCCTCCATCCCGGCCGTCGAAATCTGCTCGGACAGATCCGCTGCCGGAATGATCACTTCGGCCAGGCTGACATTGTAGTTGGGCAGGAAAACCACCTTGAGCAGGCCACGCACCGCCGGATCATTGTTGATGACCTTGGCGACGTCGTTGATCAGTTTGATGATGAGCTTGGCATTCCAGTAGCCTGGGGCTGCCTTGCCCGCGAAGATCTTAACGCGCGGGACCCATTCACGTTCCGGGTGCGCGCGAATTTCTTGATAGGCTGCAACGGCTTGGATGATGTTGAGCAACTGCCGCTTGTATTCGTGGATGCGCTTGATCTGCACGTCGAACAGCGCCTCGGGCGACACCACGATGTTCATGCGATCCTTGATCAGCTGCGTCAGCCGGTCCTTGTTGGCGCGCTTGACCCCCGCGAACTGCTCCTGGAAAGCAAGGTCCTCCGCATGATCGGCCAAGGCCTGAAGGGCATTCACATCATCGAGGAACTGCGGCCCGATGCGCTCGTTGATCAGCTGCGTAAGTTCGGGATTGCACTGCATCAGCCAGCGGCGCGGCGTGATGCCGTTGGTCTTGTTGTTGATGCGCTCGGGATAAAGCTTGTGCAGGTCGGAAAACACGGTCTGCTTCATCAGCTCAGTGTGCAGCGCCGAAACGCCGTTGGTCGAGTGCGAGCCCACAAAGGCCAGCTGGCCCATGCGCACGCGGCGCCCGCCATTTTCGTCGATCAGCGACAGATTAGCGACCTGGCTGTCCGTAAACCCCGCGCTTTGGCGCGCTTCCCCCAGAACCTCGCTGTTGATCTGGTAGATGATCTGCATGTGCCGGGGCAGCATGCGCTCCAGCAGCGCCACCGGCCAGCTTTCCAGCGCTTCGGGCAGCAGGGTGTGGTTGGTGTAGCTGAATACGGCCTTGCATAGCGGCCAGGCGACGGCCCAATCGAGCCCATGCACATCCATGAGGATGCGCATCATCTCCGCGATGGAAATGGCGGGATGCGTATCGTTGAGCTGGATGGCCACCTTGTCGGGCAGCGAATGCAGATCGCCATATTGCTGCAGGTGCCGGCGGACGATGTCCTGCAGGGAGGCCGAGGAAAAGAAGAACTCCTGGCGCAGCCGCAACTCCTGCCCCGCCGCCGTTGAATCGGCCGGGTAAAGCACGCGAGTGATGGCCTCGGCGCGCGAGCTTTCCTCGAGCGCCCCGAGATGGTCGCCCGAATTGAACTTGTCGAGCAGGATCGGATCGATCGGCTGCGCACTCCACAGGCGCAGCGTATTCACGCGAGCCCCGCGCCAGCCGACAATGGGTGTATCAAAGGCAACGGCGAGGAAATGATCATTGGGCCGCCATTCCTGGCGCACGGTGCCATCGGGCGCCGTCACCGGCTCCACCATGCCGCCAAACCCGATCTCATAGGCGCTTTCGCGGCGCTCGAATTCCCAGGGATTGCCGTGCGCCAGCCAATCCTCGGGCAGTTCCACCTGCCATCCTTCGCTCATCTCCTGCCGGAACAGGCCATGCACATAGCGGATGCCGTAGCCATAGGCCGGGATCTTGAGCGACGACATGGATTCAAGGAAACACGCGGCAAGCCGCCCGAGGCCCCCATTGCCTAGAGCGGCATCGGGCTCGAGATTGATCAGATCGCCCAGGTCCACATTGAGGTTCTTGAGCGCGTCCCGTACCGGCTCAAGCAGGCCCACATTGCTCATGGCATCGCGCATGAGCCGCCCGATCAGGAACTCGAGGCTGAGATAGTAAACGCGCTTGTGCGAGGTCCGCCAGGTTTCGCGCGAGGACTCCATCCAGCGGTCCATCACCCGATCGCGCACCGCGAGGATGGTGGCGGCAAGCCAGTCATGGGGACGGGCGACAATGGGGTCCTTGCCAACAGAATAGATCAGCCGCTCGAGGATTTCAGCCTGGATGGCCTCAACTGTGGTGGCGCGTGGCTCAGGGGTAGGAGCATCGTAGACGATTGGCTTTTGCGGCATATCGCAATCCAGATTGCATGGCGGACGGGCCCCTCTTAGACTTTAGTCTGGCACTTAATGGAAGAGGGCGAAAGCCCCCACCGGTGCCGGCCTTACAGCAGGGGCGAAGCTGGGGCCCGGCTCTCCTCAAGTGCCTCACCGGCGCCTTCCGGCGGCACGGCAACCCCGCTTTCACGCGCTTGATCCACGGCATTGCTGAGCAGAAGGTGCCGCCCGGCCATTTGCGCTCCGCCCACCATTTGCAGCTCGAAACGCTGGTTGTCGCGCTCACGCACGCCAATCACCACCTCGTCCGCTTCTTCCTGGCTGGCGCCCAGCAGCGTCACGGCCTTGCCGCCAAACACCAGCGCCGACTCGAACAGCTCGCGCTGCTGGAAATCCACGCCCGCCTTGACCAGCTCGATGGCATGGCCGCGATCGAATGCCCGCGCCATCACCTTGGCGAGCGGAAATTCGTCGCGCAACAATTTGGCGATGCGCGTGGCGCTGGCTTTGTCGTTGACGCAGATCAGGATGATTTCGGCATTGTCGGCCCCCGCCGCGTGCAGAATGTCGAGGCGCGTACCGTCGCCATAATAAACCTTGAAGCCGACGCGCGAGGCGGCGCGGATCATGTCGGTGTCATTGTCGATGATCGACACCGAATGGTGCATGGCCAAAAGAGGCTGGCTGGCGATCTGGCCAAACCGGCCAAAGCCGATAATGAGTACCCTGCCCCGCAGATTGCTGGCCGTGTCGACGCCATCCATGGATGGTGTGGATTTGGGGGTGACGAAACGCAGCCCCGCGATACCGAATGGCGTCAGCACCATCGAGATCACCACCGTTGCGGTCAGAATGGCGTTGGTGGGAGCATCGATGATGCCCGCTGCCGCTGCCGTGGTGTAAAGCACGAAGGCGAATTCGCCGCCCTGGGACATGAATACCGAGCGCTGCAGCGCTTCGGCATGGGGCGAGCGCAACAGGCGGGCAATCACATAGATCGCCACCGCCTTGACCAGCATGTAGCAGACCACGCTGAGGGCAATGATGACCCAGTTTTCGGCAACGATACGCACATCCAGCGACATGCCGACCGCCAGAAAGAACAGCCCCAGCAGAATGCCGCGAAACGGCTCCACATCCGCTTCCAGCTGGTGCCGAAAAGTCGAAGTCGACAACAGCACGCCGGCCAGGAACGCCCCCATGGCCATGGACAACCCGCTCAACTGGAACAGCAGCGCTGCGCCGAGCACCACCAGCAGCGCCGCCGCCGTCATCACCTCGCGCAATTTGGTGGCGGCGAGCGCGGCAAACAGCGGGTTCATGATGCGGCGTCCCAGAAAAATCAGGAGCAGCACGGCGCCCAGGGCGACGGCAATGCTCACCAGCCGGGTGCCAAAGCTTTCCGTCGCCCCCGAAGGCGCCAGCAATGCCACCACCGCCAGGAGCGGCACGATGGCGAGGTCTTCGAGCAGCAGGACGGAGACCATCTTCTGGCCGCCGGTGCTGGCCAACTCGCCCCGTTCGCCCAGGATCTGCATCACGATGGCGGTAGAGGTGAGCACAAAGCCCATGCCGGCGACAAAGGCGATCGGCAAGGAAAAGCCCAGCAGGACGCCGATGCCCGTGAGCAGCCCGCCACAGGTCACCACCTGAATGACGCCCAAGCCAAAGATCTGCTTGCGCAGCGCCCACAGGCGCGAGGGCTCCATTTCCAGCCCGATGATAAAGAGGAACAGGACAACGCCGAGTTCAGCTGCCGACAGCACCGCTTCGGGCTCATGGATGATGCCCAGCACCGATGGACCCAGCAGCAGGCCCGCCGCCAGATAGCCCAGCACCGAACCAAGCCCGAGCCGCTTGAACAACGGCACGGCAAACACCCCCGCCGCCAGGAGCACCACGACCGGCACCAGATCGACGCCATGGGCGGCCGTATGGGTTATCGCCTCTTCCACACTCGATTCCTTGATATTGCTGAACGCGAACTGTTTCGCCCCCCGCCGCTGCCGTCAAGCGCATGGGGGCATGGGAGCTATTCCGCTTCCCCTTCCGCCCGCTATAAGGCTTTTTGAACCGACCGGCTTACACGTGATCAGCAGCAGCCCTCGGCTCGCGCTCCTTCCAGCAGATTGGGACTATGTTCATGGCACGCAAAATCATCATTGATACCGATCCTGGCCAGGACGATGCCGTCGCCATGCTGCTGGCGCTGGCGTCACCCCAGGATCTGGACGTGGTGGGCATTGTGGCCGTGGCCGGCAATGTCGGTCTGGAGCGCAATGCCCTCAACGCGCTCAAGGTAGTGGAACTGTCCGGCCGCAAGGACATCCCGGTTTTTGCCGGCTGTGCACGGCCGATGCGGCGCCCCCTGATCACCGCTGAACATGTGCATGGCGAAACCGGCCTCAACGGCCCCGATCTGCCGGCGCCCAAGCTGTTGCTGGAGCGGCAGCATGGGGTGGATTTCATCATCAACCGACTGCTGCAGGATGAGCCCGGCAGCATCACGCTCTGTGCACTGGGCCCGCTCACCAACATTGCGATGGCCTTGATCAAGGAGCCGAGCATCGCCGGGCGCATCGCCGAGATCGTCCTGATGGGCGGCGCTTACTTCGAGGTTGGCAACATCACGCCGGCAGCTGAATTCAACATCTATGTGGACCCCGAAGCGGCCGATGTGGTGCTGCGTTGCGGCGCGCCGATCACCATGCTGCCGCTCGACGTCACCCATGGCGTTCAATCCACCCCCGACCGGCTCGAGGCCATTCGCGCGCTGGGCAATCGCGCCGGCCAGGCCGTGTTCGAAATGCTGAGCTTTTCCGAGGATTTCGACCTCAAGAAATACGGCTGGTCGGGCGCGCCCCTGCACGATCCCACCGTTATCGCTTACCTGCTGCAGCCCGGCCTGTTCGACGGCCGCCGCTGCAATGTGGAAGTGGAAACCGGCAGCGAGCTGACACGCGGCATGACCGTGGCCGATTACTGGCATGTCACGGGCAAGCCGGCCAATGTGCAGTTTCTGCGCAGCGCCGATGCTCCCGGCTTCTATACTCTGCTGACGGAGCGGCTTTCCCGCCTGCCCTGAGCCAGGGCACAAGGCGGTGAACAGTCCGGTCCGCAAGGTTCATCACTCTTGCCCTGCCCTCCGGCTTTTGCCTAGCTTGGATCCATGCATTTCAAAGTGACCTATGCCCGCTATGCGGCCGAGCACCGGCGGCTGCATTTCACCGCAACCGGAACGCGCAACGGCGTGAGCTTCACCGTGGTCACCGACGTGCTGTGCATGCGCGACCCCGCGACCACCGAAAACATCCACCTGGTCGCTCTCCTCAAGCTCACCGAACTGTTCAGCCGCCCCAGCGCCTCGGGGCGCTGAGCCTACGGGGCTGCAATCGAAGCCTGCCTCAGCGGGGCCTTGGTTCCTCGCACAGGCGCAAAGCCAGGCCATTCGCGCAACCCAAGCGCAGTTGACCCTTTCGGTGCCCCCGACACTTTGCTAAACACCCGATCCGGGGCCTATAGCTCAATGGTTAGAGCCGACCGCTCATAACGGTCTGGTTCCAGGTTCGAGTCCTGGTGGGCCCACCAACAACCCCCGATAAGGCAACTGCGCCCAGCGGAACTCCACATGGATGGGCGAGTTGGTGGCTCGGTGCAGCGACGACAGGTTCCAATGGATCGGCAAGACAGGGCAGACAACATGCTCTTTTCCGCGTCCCATGCGCATCTGCCGTGGATTTCCGTAGCCCCCGGGGCTCCCTATTTCGTGGATGACACGGGTGCCCCCTGGACGCCGATCGGCCAGAACGATGCCATTAGCTGGCCTGAACTGAATGGCCTGTTCCGCCGGCGCGACGTGGCCAGTGTCGAGGGCCATCTGCGCTGGCTCAAGGCAAGCGGCGTCACCTGCCTGCGGCTGATGCTGGAATATGCCCATGTGCGCCATCGCTATTTCGAGCGGCCGGCGGGGCGCTATGTCCCCTCCATGGTGCAGTTCTGGGATGATTTGTTTGGGCTGTGCGAACGCATTGGCTTGCGCCTGTTGCTGACGCCTGTGGACACATTCTGGACCTGGCTGCATTGGCGCTGGCATCCCTGGAACCAGGCCAATGGCGGGCCGCTGCGTTCCCCCTCCGAAATCCTCACCTGCCCCGCAACCCGCCAACTCATCAAGGCGCGCCTGGGCTTCGCCGTCGGGCGATGGGGCGGCTCAGGAGCGCTCTTTGCCTGGGATTTGTGGAACGAGATTCATCCGGCGCAAGCGGGCGACAGCACCGACAACTTCGATGAATTCATCCACGACCTGTCCCGGCATGTGCGCGAACTGGAAATGGCGCTTTACGGGCGCGCGCATCCCCAGACCGTATCCGTGTTTGGCCCTGAGCTGACCTGGAAGCCCCAGATGGCGATGCACGAGCCGATCTTCCGCCATCCGGATCTCGATTTTGCAACCATCCACATCTATGGCTCGGGCGCCATCGATAACCCGCGCGACACGGTGAAGCCGGCGGTGATGTTCGGCCAGATCGTGCGGGAAAGCCTTGCCGAGATCGTTGACGGCCGCCCATTCCTTGACACCGAACACGGGCCCATCCACAGCTTCAAGGATAAAAAGAAAACCCTGCCGGAACCCTTTGACGACGAATACTTCCGGCATATCGCCTGGGCCCATCTCGCCTCGGGTGGAGCGGGTGGCGGCATGCGCTGGCCCAACCGGCACCCCCATGTCTTGACGCCGGGGATGCGCCGCGCCCAACGGGCGATGACGGACTTCCTGCCCCAACTGGACTGGACGCTCTTCAAGCGCGTCAACCTCAACGCCCAAATCGCCGCCCAGGGCTTTCACGCCTTTGGCTGCGGCGATGCGCACCAGGCTCTCATCTGGTTGCTGCGCCGCGACACGCTGGCGCCGGACGGCCGCCTCCGCACCGATGTTGCGCCCGCAGCCGCGCCGATCCGTGTGCCGGGACTGCGCAATGGCGACTACCGAGTTACCGGCTGGAACACGGCGCAGGGCTGTGTGGAAGGCGAACATCTGGTCCGGGCGCAGGATGGCGCCATCGAGTTCATGCCCGACCCCATCGTAGCGGACCGCGCCTTCGCCATTCGCCCGGCGTGATGGATACGGGCCAGGCCGGACCTGCCCTGGCAAGTCACGGCAGGAAGGGTGAACCTTTGTCCGCAGCCGAACCAGCCGCAAGGCACCTCACGGCGCCTTGCTCATCGCGGCGACGGCTGTTCCTTGCCGTCTTAGCTGGCAGCGGGCCGATAAGCGACCGACGCTTGATAAAGTGCGACCAGCCGCTCAATCTTGGCTTGTTCGATGATCGTCACCATGGGCGTGCCCAGTCGCCCGGATGGATCGACCACCGTCATCCCGCGCGCGATCCCGGGTGCCAGCGCCACATCCATCGATGCACGGATGGTCTTGGTGACAATGCCCGGCTCGATCACGGCAGCGGCTGCCAGGGGGTCAACGAACCGGAAATGGTCCTCCCCGCCATAGCCGATATTGGTTTGGCGCGCATGGGTGGCCAAGGCCTGGGAAAACTGCTTTTCGAAGCAGTCCGGCAGCCCGGCAAACAGCGCGTCCACCTCTGCCCCGGTCATGTAATGGGTGACGCACGGCTCCCACGGCGCGACCAGCGTGTCGATCTCGGCTCCAAACACGATGGCGGCCGCCTCCGGGTCGGCATAGATATTGAATTCTGCGGCAGGGGTCGTGTTGCCGCGGCCATAAACCGTCGCCCCCATGATGGTCAGTTGCCCGATGCCGGCGATGATATCGGGCGCCAACCGCAAGGCTAGTGCCAGATTGGTCAGTGGCCCGATCATCAGGATATCGATCTTGTCGCCAGCCGCGGCCGCTTCGCGCAGGGTGGATACCAGAAAGCCCACGCCGTCTTGGCTGGCCGGCTCGGCCGATTGCGCCGGACGGGGGGCCCCACCCAGTCCGTCTTCGCCATGGATATATTTGGCATCGATAATGGCCTGCGTAAGCGGACGAGCTGCGCCTGCATGCACCGGCACATCGCCAACCCCGCCCACTGCGAGCACAGTGAGGATGTTGCGGGTGGCGGCTTCAAGCCCCACATTGCCGAACACCGTGGTTATGGCATCGGGGGTGCGGCCACCAGCAATCAGCATCAGCAGCGCCTGGGCGTCATCCACGCCACCATCTGTATCGAGAATAAGCTTGCGAACCATTATGCTACCTTCCGGGCCTCGTCGACGCGGCTCCTGGAATTCGTGTGAGTTGCGGAGTGTTCCCGCGGGACGGTGTCGAACGATCTGCGCCAAGGCTGCCAGCTGGCCACCGGTTGATCCCGGTGAGGCAGCCATGGCGCAAATCCCGCCTAGTGCCCGAATAAACCAGCAGCGTCCCGATGTCAGGTGTTTCCGAGTACCCGGCTTGCCGTGGCAGCAGCGATCAAGGCGGTCGCCTTGCGCCAGCGCGCGACAAGCAACTCGACCAAACCTTCGGTCCCTGGCGGGCCGAATCTCAGGGAGAAGCTTCCGCTCCGCCTTCAAGCGTTTCTGGCTGCGCCACATCGCGTTGCGGGCCCGCCGAATTGAGCGAGCTGACCACCACTGCAGCCAGGGCAAGAACCACGAATATGGCAAGTGCAATTAGGATGTTTCTCATCGGGCCTCCTGTCGCTCCCCTAACGAGCAAAGTGCCCCGCGGTTCAATTGCGCTCTTGTGTTAACGTCCACCCGCTCTGCGCGGCTTTAGGGATTGTCTCCGCCTCTTGACCCTCGCGACCCCTGCTAGATTTGGGCATGCCGAGTCCAATGCGTATTAATGGAACGGCAAAAAAATCAGTCACTTAGGCCGTCACAAAGATGTTGCATGCCGGTAATAAAACTGTCGCGACAGCTTCATAGGTTTGCTGGGTAACAGGGCGGCCCGGGCTTGCCGGATCGGCTAACGCAATCAGGACGACCTTTCGAAAAGAGAACCACATGAAAACTGCACTCCTCACCAGTGCCGCAGCCATTGCGCTCATCGCCGGCTCCACTGCTGCCTTTGCCCAGTCGCGCGACACCATCCAGATTGCCGGCTCCTCGACCGTATTGCCGTTCGCGTCCATCGTTGCTGAAGAATTCGGAGCCGTGTTTCCCGAATTCAATACGCCAGTGGTTGGCTCGGGCGGCACCGGCGGTGGTCTCGCCCAGTTCTGCGAAGGCACTGGCGACAACACCATCGACATTGCCAATGCCTCGCGTCATATCCGTGATGGCGAGCGGGAAATCTGCACCGCCGCTGGTGTGACCGACATCCGCGAAATCCAGTTTGGCTTTGACGGCATCGTCTTCGCCTCGGCCGCTTCGGGTCCGGACTTTGCCCTCACTCCCGTCCAGGTCTACAAGGCCATCGCCGCTCAGGTCGTGGTAGACGGCGAACTCGTCGACAATCCTTATACCAACTGGTCCGAGGTGGACGCCTCCCTGCCCGACCAGCCGATCGCGCTGGCCGTTCCGGGCTCCAATCACGGCACCCGTGAAGTGTTCCAGGAACGCGTCGTCGGCGCTGGCTGTGAAGAAGCCGGCCTGCCCGAAGGGCTGAGCGAAGACGCGGTTGAAGCCGCTTGCACGACCTATCGTCAGGACGTGGTCACCGAAATCTCGGGCGACTACACCGAAACCCTGGCCCGCCTCAATTCCGATGCCAACACCGTCGGTGTCTTCGGTCTGTCCTTTTATGAGCAGAACACCGACACTCTCAAGGTTGCCACCGTCAACGGCGTTGTTCCCTCCAAGCAAAGCGTCGCCACCGGCGAATACCCCGTCAGCCGCCCCCTGTTCTTTTACGTCAAGGGCCAGCACATTGGCGTGATCCCCGGCATCGAGGACTATGTCGCATTCTTTCTGTCCGAAGCGATCTCGGGCGAAGGTGGCACGCTTGAAGCTGCCGGCCTGATCCCCCAGCCGGCCGACAAGACTGCCGAGGTTCTGGCCGCCTTCGAAGCCGGTCCGACCCAGTAACCGATCCGGCGGGCCGCTTTTCCGGGCGGCCTGCTTCCTTTTCTGCGGGAGCCTTGCATGAATTCCCTCGCCGTTGCTGCCCTGCTGCTGGTTCTGCTCGGCCTTGCCTATCAATCCGGCTGGTCCCGCAGCCGCGCTCTTGCAACAGTTGGTGGCCCCAAGGTTCATTCCCGTCCCCAATATCACGGCTCCTATGTCGCCATCTGGACCATGATGCCGGCGCTTGTCGTTCTGCTGCTCTGGGCCTGGCTGGGCGGCGAGCTGACGCACAACCACATAACGGCGCAAATTCCCGCCGATACCCTGCAGGCGCTCGATCAAACCGCGCTCAATGCTGCCATCAACCGCATTCGCGCCATTGCTTCGGGTTTTGGCGTGGCCGGTGAAGTTGCCCCTTATGAACAAGCCGCCGGCGAAAGCCTGCGCAGCTTCCAGATGCTCACCGGAACCGGCGTGCTGCTGGTGGCGGCCTTGTGCGGCGGGGCGGCGCTGCTTTATGCGCGCGGCCGCATCACCGCCCGCCTGCGGGCCCGCAATGCCGTGGAGCGCGTCGTCAACATTGCGCTGCTGCTGTGCTCGGCGGTCGCCATCCTGACCACGCTTGGCATTGTCGCCTCCCTGCTGACCGAGGCACTCCGCTTTTTCACTTTCATCAATCCGCTGGATTTCTTTTTCGGCACCGTTTGGGCACCCAACAATGCGCCGACCGCCGGCAATTACGGGCGCTACGGGCTGTTGCCGCTCCTCGCCGGCACGCTGATGATCACCGCCATTGCCATGCTGGTGGCCGTTCCCGTGGGCTTGATGGCGGCCATCTATCTCAGCCAATATGCGCCGCGCCGCTTGCGGGCCGTCGCCAAGCCGATGATCGAAATCCTCGCCGGCATTCCTACCATCGTGTTTGGCTTTTTCGCCCTCGTCACCGTGGGTCCATTCCTGCGCGATTTCGGACGGCTCGTCGGGCTCAACATCAATGCGACCAGCGCCCTCACTGCCGGCATCGTCATGGGGATCATGATCATCCCCTTTGTGTCCTCGCTCAGCGACGACATTCTCAATCAGGTTCCGCGCACCCTGCGCGACGGCGCCTATGGGCTTGGCGCCACCCAGAGCGAAACCATTCGCAATGTGCTGCTGCCCGCCGCCCTCCCCGGCATTGTTGGCGCCTTCCTGCTGGCCGTCAGCCGCGCCGTGGGTGAAACCATGATCGTGGTGCTGGCGGCCGGCAACGCCCCGGTGCTGCGCGGCAATCCCTTCGAGCCGGTCGCGACCATAACGGTGTCCATCGTCAACCAGCTCACTGGTGACACCGATTTTTCCGGCCCCCAATCCCTGGTGGGCTTCGCCCTGGGCCTGACCCTCTTTGTCATCACGCTCGGTCTTAACATCTTCGCGCTCTACATCGTCCGCCGCTTCCGGGAGCAGTACGAATAATGGCCACCACCTCCGCCAGCACCTCGCCCCAGACGGCACCGGAGCGCACCAGGCTGATCCGTGCCGGCCTGCGGCGGCGCCACCGCAGCGAGACCATTTTCCGGGGGCTGGGCATGGCCGCCATTGTTCTTGCCCTTGGCTTCGTGGTCCTGCTCTTTGTCGACGTCATTCGCAAAGGCGTGCCGGCTTTTGTGCAATCCAACCTGCACCTTGAGGTGTTTTTCGATCCGGCCGTCATCAAAGTCGATCCCGCGCCCCAGACAGGGGATTTCGCCTCTCCCGCCGAGTTCCAGGCGGCGAGCCTGGCCTGGCAGCGCGACGTGGCACTGCTGAACTGGAACCGTATCATCGAGGCGTCCTTGCGCGCCAAGCTTCCCGCGAACACCCAGATCGATACGCGCGAGCTCCTGACCATTCCCGAAACCAATGCCCGCCACCAGGTGCGCGAGCTGTTCGTCGCCAATCCCGCCCTGCTGGGCCAGACCGTTCCGGTGGATGTGCTGGCCTCGGCCAACGCAGCCAACTGGATCAAGGGCAATATCGACCGCTCCCTGGGTGACGCCCAGCAGCAGATGTCGCCGGCGGCGCGTGCAGTAATCGATGCGTTCGAGACGAGCGGCACGGTGTCCAACGGCTTTGCCTGGTCGCTGTTCACCAACGCGGACAGCCGCGCGGCACCTGCCGCCGCCGGCCTGCTCGGCGCCTTTATCGGCTCCCTTTACATGATGCTGATCGTGATCGTGCTGGCCGTGCCGATTGGCGTGGCTGCCGCGATCTATCTCGAAGAGTTCGCGCCCAAGTCCCGGCTGACCGACTTCATCGAGGTCAACATCAACAACCTGGCGGCAGTGCCGTCCATCGTGTTTGGTCTGCTGGGCGCGGCAGCCTTCATCAACTACCTGCATCTCCCCATCTCGGCCCCGCTGGTCGGCGGGCTGGTGCTGACGCTGATGACGCTGCCCACCATCATCATCGCCACGCGCGGCGCGCTGCTGGGTGTTTCGCCGGCCCTGCGCCAGGCGGCTCTTGGCATGGGCGCCAGCAAGACGCAGATGGTGTTCCACCACGTGCTTCCCGTCACCCTGCCCTCGATCCTGACCGCCACCATTCTGGGCGTCGCCCACGCCCTTGGCGAAACCGCGCCATTGCTGCTGATCGGCATGAAGGCCTTTGTCGCCCAGGTCCCCGTCACCCCGCTCGACCAGGCAACAGCCCTGCCCGTGCAGATCTATCTGTGGCAGGGCAACGAGAACCGCAACTTCTTTGAACCCCGCACCGCGGCGGCGATCATGGTGCTGCTCGGCGTCATGATCCTGCTCAATGGCACGGCTATCTTCCTGCGCTCGCGCCTCGAAAAGCGCGTTTGATTGGCCAACGCAACAAGGACATCGAAAATGGACATGCTTGCCGGTAAGGTTAAGTTGACCCAACAATCAGTGAACTCAGCCATGAACCCGACCGACGCGCTGGCCCGCCCTATTCGGCTCGAAGCGCGGGATGTAACCGTGCATTATGGTGCCAAGCAGGCCCTGTTCGGCATCTCGATCGACATTCCTGACCGCGCCGTGACCTCGTTCATCGGCCCGTCCGGCTGCGGCAAGTCTACTTTCTTGCGCTGCATCAACCGCATGAACGACACCATCGAGGGCGCCAGGGTCGGCGGCAGCATCAAGCTTGATGGCGAGGACATCTACGATCCATCCCTGGACGTCGTGGAACTGCGCGCCCGCATCGGCATGGTGTTCCAGAAACCCAATCCCTTCCCCAAGTCCATCTATGAAAACGTGGCCTATGGCCCCAGGATTCATGGTCTGGCGCGCTCTAAATCCGATCTCGACGAGATCGTCGTGTCGTCCCTGCGCAAGGCGGGTCTATTTGAAGAGGTCAAGGACCGGCTCAGCGAGCCCGGCACTGGCCTGTCGGGCGGCCAGCAACAGCGTTTGTGCATTGCGCGCGCCATCGCCGTTGGCCCTGAAGTGATCCTGATGGACGAGCCCTGCTCCGCGCTCGATCCTATCGCCACCGCCATCATCGAAGAGCTGATCGACGAGCTGCGCGAGAACTACACCATCGTCATCGTCACCCACTCCATGCAGCAGGCCGCCCGCGTCTCGCAAAAAACCGCCTTCTTCCACCTGGGCAAGCTGATCGAGGAAGGGGTGACCGAAGACATCTTCACCAACCCCGTCCACAAGCAGACCCAGGATTACATCATGGGCCGCATCGGCTGACCCGCAGGCCCTAGCAAAAGGAAACGGCCATGCCCGCCACCAAAGATCATATCGTAACGTCCTATAGCGACGAACTGGTCGCGCTCGCTCAGGCCATCGCTGAAATGGGCGGCATGGTCGAAGTCGCCATCGAGAACGGCACCAAGTCGCTGCTCAAGCTCGACCGCGAACTGGCCGATCTCACCATTCTCGCGGACCAGCGGATCGATGACATGCAGCGCCGGATCGATGACATGTCAGTGTCGATGATCGCCCGCCGCCAGCCCATGGCGTCCGATCTGCGCGCCATCATCACCGCCATTCACGTAGCCCAGGATCTCGAACGCGTCGGCGACATGGCCAAGCAACTCGCCCGCCGCTCGCTCAAGCTCGAAGGCATGAACCTGCAGCCCACCTTCTACAACGGCGTCAAGAACATGACAGCGCTGGTGCTCGGCCAGATCAAGACCGCGCTGGACGCCTATTCCAACCGGGACGCTGCTGCAGCCATCCAGGTCTGCAACCGCGATAATGAGGTCGATGCGATGCATACCTCGCTGTTCCGCGAACTGCTCACCTACATGATGGAAGACCCGCGCAACATCACCGCCTGCACCCAGTTGCTGTTCTGCGCCAAAAGTCTCGAGCGCATCGGCGACCACGCCACCAACATCGCCGAGCGCGCCTATTATCTGCAAACCGGCAAGCAGCTTTCCCCCGATGTGCAGGAATTCCATCGCACCCAGATCAAGGCCTGATCCCGACGATCGCCGCGCTCCGGCTTCCCCGCGATGGGGGAGCTGATGCCACACGCACCCGGTCGGGTGCTGCATTGAAGGGGAGTTCCCCATGCCCGCCACCATCCTCGTTGTTGAAGACGAAGAAGATATTTCGATCCTCCTGCGCTACAATCTGGAAGCGGAGGGCTTTGGCGTTCAAACGGCGGAAACCGGTCACGAGGCCCTCGAACACATCCAGCACCAGCTCCCCGACCTGATCCTGCTCGATTGGATGTTGCCCGAAGTCTCGGGCATCGAGCTGTGCCGCCGCCTGCGCGCCCGCGAGGAAACCGCGCAAATCCCGATCATCATGCTGACCGCCCGGGGGGAAGAAGAAGAGCGCATTCGCGGCCTGGCGACCGGCGCAGACGACTACATCGTCAAGCCCTTTTCCCTGCCCGAACTGATCGCCCGCATCCGCGCGCTGCTGCGCCGCGCCAGCCCGAACCTCGTCACTGCTTCGCTCAAGCTGGGCGATCTGGAGCTGGATCGCACCACCCACCGGGTTCGGCGCGCGAACCGCGACGTGCATCTCGGCCCCACCGAATATCGGCTGCTGGAATACCTGATGCGCCATCCCGGCCGCGTTTACTCGCGCGAGCAACTGCTCGACGGCGTCTGGGGCAACGAGGTTTATGTCGATGAACGCACCGTGGACGTCCATATCGGCCGGCTCCGCCGCGCCATCAACCGCGCTCGCGAAACCGATCCGATCCGCACCGTTCGGGGCGCCGGCTACGCCTTTGACGAACGCTTCGCCCAGCCTGCCTAGTCGGCCATCACGCCCGCTGCATTGAAGAACTTGTAACGATCCCCTTGAGCCTTTTGTTAAAACGGGCCTGCTAGGCCTGTTGCGTTGGCAGAACGGCGGGGCGGAAATGACTTCCACGGATCACGGCCTGGCGGACGCGCTGGCGAGCCGC
>JAQGKH010000136.1 GCA_028290225.1 Devosia sp.
GTGTTGGTGGCGCAGGGTGGCGAGCATGCCATTATGCTCGTCATCGGGGTGAGCGCCCGTGTTCATCACCGTAAGGGTGGAACGCAGCCGGGTCAGGGCGCGATACAGCACAACCAGGCGGGGCGCCTCGGCGCGGCGGCGCAAACGATCTCGATCAGTGAGCATGAGGATGATCCTGAGTTTAAGGGGTCAGCCGACGGATTCGGCGACGCTCAGATGGGGGGAAACGGTGTCGAGCAGCGGCAGGGCGGCTGCACCGAGGGCGGCAGTGAGCTGGCCGGTTTGCCCGCGCATCACGCGTGGCAGCGAGCGTTTTTGCCTGGTGGCCACCGAAACGGGCAGGGGATCGAGCGCCGCAATCACCGCTTCCAGCACTGAATCGGGCAGGCCGCCGCCAAAGATCACCGCTTCGGGATCGAAGATGTTTTCGAGCATGGTCACGGTGGGCGCCAGGTAATCGGCGGCCATGGCGATCCAGTCGAGCAGGGTTTCGTCCCCCGCGTCGTGCAGCTGCTGGATGTCCTCGACACCGGCAGCATAGGTGCCCGCCATGGCCAGTCGCTCGCGCAGGGCAAACACGGAAACAAACCGCTCCAGCGCTCCGGCCGGCCCGTAGCGTGGCGTGCCGTTGCGCGGCACAAGGGCGATATGGCCGATCTCGCCGGCATTGCCAAAGGCACCGCGCAGCGGGCGGCCGTCCTGGACGACGCCCAGGCCCAGCCCCACCCCGAAGTAAACAAAGCAGAAACTGCCCAATTGCCGCCCCGCGCCGTACAAGCGCTCGCCCACCGCCGCGGCCGTGGCGTCGTTCTCGACGATCACATGCTGGCCGGTGGCCTTGGCGAACAAGGCAGCCGGATCGGTCCCGGTCCAGCCGGGCAGGGTGGCGGGTCCAACCGAACTCATGCCTTCCACCTCGAAGGGGCCGGGCATGACGACGCCAATGCCAAGCAGCTTGCTTTTGCCCGCGCCAAGCGAGGCTTGCAGCCGCTCGACCTCCTGCGCCACTTGTCCGGGAACCGTGTCGGGCCCGGTTGCGGTCAGCTTGATGATGGATTGCGCGCGCACGCCGCCCGACAGATCCACCAGCACCGTGACCATGTGGTCGGCGGCGATCTCGACGCCCCCGGTAAGCGGGCCTTCGGGATTGACCGCGAACTGAATGGGGGGTTGACCGCGGCCGGTCCGCAAACGGCCCAGTTCAATCAGCAGCCCTTCTTCGAGCAGCTCGTAGACGATGTTGGCGACCGCTTGGGGCGTCAGATGCGCGCGCCGCGCGATCTCGGTGCGGCCCAGATGATCGTGCATGCGAATAACCTCGAGCACCACTCGCCGGTTATGGGCCCGGTTGCGCTCCGGGTTGGAGCCGATCGCCACGCGCTGGCGCAGATCGGTTTTGTTGTGGCCGTTCACCCCGTCTCCTCCGTGCCTGATCAGCATCCCTGCCCGGAGACTAGGACGCCCAACGAATAACTCAAGTAGATTATTTTATTGACAAGGCGGCGTCACATATTCGACTTTGCCCGCTAGGCGGCAGATCCGCCTGACGCTCGTGGAGAGAGGGGCCGGCAAGATCGATGGCCTTATTGGAGGATTACGAAATGCTTACCAAGTCAACTTTGGCCGGGCTGGCGGCTGGCATCAGCTTCCTGGCAATGGGGTCCGCTCAGGCCGTGGAAATCGAATATTGGCAATATGTCTTCGACAGCCGCGTCCAGGCCATGGACCAGCTGATCGAGAAGTTCGAGGCTGCTAATCCCGATATCACCGTCAAGCACACGACCTTCCCCTATGCCGACTACCAGACCCGTGTCGTCGCCGCCAAGGTTGCGGGGCAGGGACCCGATGTCGTGCAATTGTTCTATGGCTGGACCGACCAGTTCGTGAATGGCGGGCTGATCCAGCCGCTCGATCCCGCGGTGTTCCCGCATGCCGAGATTGAATCGCAGTTCTTTCCCATCGTTTCCGCCATGAAGCGCGGCGATGACTATTACGGCCTGCCGATCGCCGTGCGCTCGCTGGCCCTGTTCTACAACAAGGCGCTGCTCGAGGAAGCCGGCGTTCAGCCGCCACAGAACCTCGAAGAGCTGGTTGCGGCTGCCAAGGCCACCACCAAGCGCGATGGCGGTGGCAACATCACTTCCGCCGGCATCACCCTTGATATGGCCGGCCAGGATCACCAGTGGTGGCGCGAAGTTCTGGTCCGCCAGAATGGCGGCGAGCCCTATGATGCCGAGGGCAATGTTGCTTATAACGACGAAGCCGGTGCCGCGGCGCTCAAGTTCTACACGGACCTGCAAACCGAGCACAAAGTGGGCCAGATGGGCTTCATGGATGAAGGCCAGGCCGCGTTCCGGGCCGGCCTCGCCGCCATGACCATCGATGGCACCTTCCGCCTGGGCGCCTTCGAAGGCAATCCGTTCGAATGGGGCGTGGTGGAGCTGCCGGCCGATGCCAATGGCATGCGCTCGAACTATTCGAGCTATTTCGCCAATGCCATCGGGGCGACCGCCGAGGGTGAAGAACTCGCTGCGGCCCAGAAGTTCCTGCAATACATCTCCTCCCCCGAGGCGATGGAAATCTGGCTCGACGTCGTGGGCGAACTGCCGGCTCGCCGTGACGTGGCGCTGACCGAAGCCAACCTCGCCGACCCGATCCTGGGGCCATTCCTCAAGGGTCTGGAATATGCCCGCACCACGCGGTTCTATGATGAAGCCGCCCAGCGCCAGACCACCATCGACATGGTGAACCGCGTGCTGCTGGAAAACCAGTCCATCGAGGACTCGCTGAACGAGGCGGCCGCCGCCGAGCAGGCGATCATCGACCAAGGCCGCCAGTAAGCGACATCCATCGGCTCGGCTGACGGCGGTTCACCTGCCGTCGGCCACGTGCAATTTCAGGAGCGAACATGTCCTCGGCGAGCGCCATTCCATCAACAACCCCTGTTCGCCTGTGGGATCGGTTCAGCGTTGGCACCAAGCGGGTGATCTGGGCCTGGACCTTTCTGGCCCTGCCCATCATCTTTTATGCG
>JAQGKH010000141.1 GCA_028290225.1 Devosia sp.
CGGGCGCGACAATGCCGAGAACCGCGAGCCGATCGCCCTCCTGAGCGGGGCGGATATGCATGATGGCCCCTACTCGTCGTCCAGCGGGGCCGTGCGAAGCTGGCCAGGCGGCGCCATTTCCGGCACAACCGGACGATTGGCGATGCTGGGCCGGTGGGTGAGATCGTAACGCCAGGCCGCGATCGCGAACAGCACCAGCGCGACGATCACGCACACGCTGGCCGCAAGGAAAGGCGCTCCGGGGAAATAGCCCGGGGCATCGGCCGAGTTGGTGAAATAGGAAAAGATCTGCGTGGCGGCGAGGGGCCCGAGCACCGTCGCCAGCGAATTGGCGGCGTTAACCGAGCCCTGCAACTCGCCCTGCGCGTTGTCGGGGACTTGTCGCGACAGGATGCCGTTGATGGCGGGAGCGGCAAGCCCACTCACCGCGCCGATCATGATGAAGACATAGAGGTAGAACACTTCATCGGTGAAGGCGACACCGGCAAAGGCGGTGATGGCGGCAAGCAGGCCCACAAAGACGACAGGGGTTTCGCCCAAGCGCTTGACCAGGGGACCGACCAGAAATGCCTGGCAGATGGCAAAGCCAATGCCGAAGGCTCCAAGCGAACGACCGATATTGCTGGAGGTGAAGCGGAATACCTCCACCGTGAAGTAGCTGAACACGGAGGGCAGCGACTGCGCTGCCAGCGAGAACGCGAACAGGATCGCCAGCAGCCAGAGCACCAGCGGGTACTGGCGCAGCGCGGCGATCGCTCCGAAGGGATTGGCACGGCGGATGTCGAACTTGCGGCGGCTGGTTTTAGGCAGGCTTTCCGGCAAGACCAGGAGCCCGAACAGGAAGTTCGCGAAGGCTAAGGCGGCCGCGGCATAGAAGGGAACGCGGGGCCCGAACTCGCCCAATTCACCGCCGATCACGGGCCCAATGATAAAACCGAGGCCAAAGGCTGCGCCGATCAAGCCGAATCGCTGTGTGCGCTTATGAGGCGGGGTGATGTCGGCCATATAGGCAGTGGCAGTTGCAACCGCTGCGCCCGCAATTCCGGCAATGATTCGGCCGATAAACAGATACCAGACAAACGGCGCAATGCTCATCATCAGGTAGTCGAAGGTGAGCCCGAGTAGGGAGCAGAGCAGCACTGGCCTTCGGCCGTAGCGGTCCGACAAATTGCCCAGGACCGGCGAAAACACGAACTGCATGAAGGCGTAGGCGAACACCAGGTAACCGCCGATCACTGCGGCCTGCGCGACGCTGCCCCCGGTCAATTGTTCCAGTAGCTCAGGCAGCACCGGCACAATGATGCCGACGCCGATCATATCGAGCAGAATGGTGATGAGAATGCAGGTGAGGGTCAGGCGGGAGCGGGTCGCGGCTTGCATCAGGTGGCGCTCCCTTTGAATTAGTTGGTGAAACGGCTCGCAGTTGACACAGGCAAGCTAGTCAAGGCAAGGGCATGGAAACAGAACAGGGGCGAACAAATCGCTGCTGCCTGCGCAACAGCCCGTTACCACACAGCCTTCACCGGGCATCGGTGTCGAACCCGTAAAGCCATTGCAGGCGCCGCAGATGGCCGCGCCGCCCCTGTAGCCTGATGCCGACATCGCGAGCCGCTGACAGCGGCCAGGGCAGGTGGAAGATGCGCCCATTGCTGCGCGACAGGGCGGCAACGCGCCGCACCCGGGCCTGCCGACTGGCTTGATAGCGCGCAAAGGCTTCCGCTGGATTGGCGTTGGCCACCAGCAATGGCGCCAGCACGGCTGCATCCTCGATCGCCATAGCTGCCCCTTGCGCCTGGAACGGCTCCATGGCGTGGGCAGCATCCCCCAGAACTGCGACCGGGCCGCGATGCCACCGATCCGTAGCCACGGTGTAGAGTGGCCAAGGTGTCCATTGCCCGGCAGCTGCAGCGAATATGGCCTGGAGGCGAGTGCTGCGCGATGGCTTGAAAGCCAGGGTCGGGCGATCCGCAGCCGCCTCGTCCTTGTGCCGGTTAAACAAAACCAGGTTGACCTGTCTGCGATGCGGCAGCGGGTAGCAGACCAGATGAAGGCCGGGGCCAAACAGCACCGACACCCGGTCAGGCGCAATTTGCCCCGCAAGCGCTTCCATCGGCAGCAAGCCGCGCCAGGCGATGCGCCCCGCGTAAGTTGCCGCGGGGCCCGTCAGCAACTCGGTACGGGTGCGGGAATGAACCCCATCGGCACCGATCAGGGCCGCGCCCCGGAGTGTTCGGCTTTGGGCACCAGCTTCCTGGATCGTGACCGCGACACCCGAATCGCCGGTTTGCACCTGCCAGTCGTCCACACCAAAAAGCACATCGATATTGGCAAAGCGCCGGCATGCTTCGTAGAGCGCTTCAGCCAGGTCCGCCCGGTGCATCACACTATAAGCCGCTCCAAAGCGCTCGGGCATAACCCCGCCCAGATCCATGGTCACCAGAGGGTTGGCTCGGGCAAAAGGGTAAACATCGATGCCGGCGGGCTCGAAGCTGCGCGCGCTCAGTGCGTCGCTCAAACCGAGTCGATCCAGGACGCGGCGGGCATTGGGACTGATTTGAAGCCCCGCACCAAATGCCGAAAGACCGGTGCTACGCTCCAGCACCACGACGTGGGCGCCAAATTTTGCGAGGGCGAGTGCAAGGGTCAGGCCGCCAATGCCCGCCCCGGCGATGAAAATGCTACGGCCAGCGGCTGGCATGTTCGCTTACGTGCCCGATCCCCTCAGATGGCGTCAGCGTGGTAAATGGCAGTCGGGGGATTGGCCCCGCCATGGGGAAGCGCCGCATTGAAAATATAGTGGGTCGAGCAATAAGGGCAGACCACATCGCTGTCCTTGCCCATATCCAGATAGATGTGCGGATGATCAAAGGGCGGTAAGGCACCGACGCACTGGAACTCCTTTGCCCCAACCTCGATCTGGCGCAAGCCGTCGGTGTTGTGGAAGTGAGGCGTGGTGCCGTGTGCCATGGTCAGACCCGGAGTGATTTGGAGTGGCCGGACCATAGTGCAACGCACCTGACAAGAAAAGGGCAATGACCCGCATGGTTGGGGCTTGCTTTGTCGGGCAGTTGCCGCAAAACCGGCGCATGCCTGCCTGCCTGCCGTGAGGATACGAACGTGCCCAGCTTTCAATCCGATGGACTGAATCTTGCCTATGCGAGCCATGGTGAAGGACCGCCTGTGTTGTGCATCCATGGCTTTGCGTCCAGCGGCAAGGTGAACTGGGTGGATACCGGCTGGGTCGAAACGCTCACCGCAGCGGGCTACCGCGCGATCACGCTGGATAACCGCGGTCATGGCAACTCCGATAGCCCCCATGACCCCGAAGCCTATTACCCGACGGCCATGGCCAAGGATGCACTAGCGTTGCTGGATCATCTGGACATCAGGCGCGCCGCGGTGCTGGGCTATTCCATGGGCGCTCGCATAGGCGCCTTCCTAGCCTTCGAGCACGAGGAGCGCGTTGCCGCACTGGTCCTCGGCGGCATGGGCATGAATCTGATCAATGGCCTGACCGACAGCACCGACATCATTGCAGGCCTGACCGCGCCGACGCTGGCAGGACTGACGCATCCCACCGCCCGGCAGTTCCGCATTTTCGCCGAGCACACCAAGTCCGACCGTCAGGCCCTGGCAGCGTGCATGGAAACATCGCGACGGCCGATGGCGCGGGCCGATGTGCGGCGCATCAGCGTGCCGGTACTGGTGGCGGTGGGCGAGGCTGATGAGATGGCTGGATCTCCAGCGGAACTCGCAGCATTGCTGCCCCAAGGCGAGGCCTTCAAGATACCGCGGCGCGACCATATGCGAGCGACCGGGGATCCAAAGTTCAAGGCGGCTGCCCTGGAGTTTCTGGGCAGGACTTTCCCTGCCGGGCAGAGTTCGTGAACTAAAACTGCCGCCGGGCCTTTGTCTTGTAGGAGGGAATAGCCTATATCGGTATTTCCCGATGAAGTGGAGCTGTGGCCATGACCAGCAACGCCAAGAAGTCTGCTGACCTGCAAACCGTCGATCCCGTCTGGGACGCGGTCCGGGCTGGGGCCCGACAGATCGCGGCCAATGAGCCTTCGCTGGGCAATCTCGCCTTGGCGGCCGTTCTCAACCACGACAGCTTCGAGCAGGCGCTGGCCCATCGGCTCGCCGCCCGTCTCCATCATGACGATGTCTCGGCCGATCTGATCCGCCAGGCCTTTGGTGAAGTGCTCGCCGATCATCCGGCGATCGGCCATGCAGCGCGGGTAGATCTGGCAGCCACGCTGGAACGTGACCCGGCATGCCACCGTGCCGTCGAGCCACTGCTGTTTTTCAAAGGCTATCAAGCCATCCAGACGCACCGCTTTGCCCATGCCATGCACAAGTCGGGACGCCGCGACTTCGCGCTTTATCTGCAAAGCCGCGCCAGCCAGGTGTT
>JAQGKH010000143.1 GCA_028290225.1 Devosia sp.
TATCCAGTCACCCGTAGCTTCGAGGGGTGCAATGGTGCGCCAGCCGATGTCGAGCGGGCCGAACCGGTCGGTGTGGTGGATAAATCCCGGCTCCTCGTCCTGGGCAAAGCCGACGCGATGGGTTTCCCTTAAATCATCGATCACCACCTGGGCGCGCAGGCGATACATCTTCATGCGCTTCAAGAAGTCATCGGCAATGGACTGGTGCACATCGAGCCAGATGCCGTCGGGGGCGTGCCCGGCCAGGCCCTCAGCCAGGATCTTGCCTTGCGGGCTCAACAGCGCCCAGGCGGACGCCACTTCTCCCTCGCCATTGCCCTCGGCCGGAATCTCGCCCGTCACCACGTCATTGAGGAGCTTGTGGGCATCGGGGCCCGAAAACCGGAAGACGGCACGGTCGGCGCGCAGATAGGTGGTCATGATCTTCTTGCTTCCCGGCCGGAGCGTCCGCTACACCCCCCGCAACCTGCGGAGGAGTCCAGACATGGCGCAATACGATTCCATTTTCAAGAATGCGACCGTGGTCAACCAGGATGGCGAAGAGCGCTGGGATATCGGCGTGCGCCACGGGCGCATTGCCGCGCTTGGCCGCTTCAATGGTGACGCCGACGAGGTGGTGGACTGCACGGGGCTGCATATCCTGCCCGGCGTGATCGACACTCAGGTGCATTTCCGCGAACCCGGCCTCACCCACAAGGAAGATCTGGAAACCGGCTCGCTCGGCGCCGTCATGGGCGGGGTCACGGGCGTGTTTGAAATGCCCAACACCAATCCCCTGACCACCAGCCGCGCCACGTTCGAGGCCAAGATCGCCGCCGGCACCAATCGCATGCATTGCGATTTCGCCTTTTATATCGGGGGCACGCACGACAATGTCGGCGAGCTCGCGGCGCTCGAAAAGCTGCCGGGCTGCGCCGGGATCAAGGTGTTCATGGGCTCCTCCACCGGTTCCCTGCTGGTGGCGGACGACAGCGGGGTGGAAGCGATCCTGCGCGCCATCTCCCGCCGGGCCGCTTTCCATTCCGAAGACGAATTCATGCTCGAGGAGCGCAAGGGGCTGCGGGTGCCCGGCGATCCCTCCAGCCACCCGGTCTGGCGCTCGCCCGAAGTGGCGCTCAGCTGCACGCAGCGGCTGGTGGCGCTGGCGCACCGCACCGGCAAGCGCATCCATGTCTTGCATGTCTCGACGGCCGAGGAGATCGCCTTTCTGGCCGACCACAAGGATGTGGCCAGCGTCGAGGTGACGCCCCATCACCTGACCCTCGATGAAACCGCTTACGAACGACTGGGCACCTATGCGCAGATGAACCCACCGGTGCGCGATAGGGCGCATCGCGAGGCGATCTGGGGCGGGGTGGCTAATGGCGTGGCCGATATTCTGGGTTCCGACCACGCGCCCCACACGCGCGAGGAAAAGGATCATCCCTATCCCGGATCCCATTCCGGCATGACGGGCGTGCAAACGCTGGTGCCGATCATGCTCGATCACGTCAACAATGGCCGGCTGAGCCTGCAGCGGCTGGTGGATATGACCAGCCATGGCCCCAATCGTCTGTTCGGCATCGCGGGCAAGGGCCGCATCGCGGTGGGCTATGATGCCGATCTGACGGTTGTGGATATGAAGCGCCGCGAAACCATCCGCAATGAATGGATCAAGAGCCGCGCCGGCTGGACCCCCTATGATGGGGTGACGGTCACCGGCTGGCCTGTCGGCACGGTGGTGCGGGGCAAGACGGTGATGTGGGAGGGCGAACTGGTCACTCCCGCCATCGGCCAGCCCATGCGCTTCAGCGAATCACTGCCGCTCAAGCCCTGAGGCGCAGCTTCGGAGCGCTACTGCACCGTCCGTTCAAGGTTATATTCGCCGGCGCGGATCCGGTCGGGGAGCATGGCCACCATCTCGGCGGCAGCCTCATCGCCATGCATCTTCACCAGCGTCGCCAAGGCGGCAAACAGGGAGGCATGCGCCAGCGAGGTGCTTTCCACGCCATCGTCTTCGGCCCAATTCCAGGCCTCGGCAAGATATTCCAGCGCCAGCTGCCGCTCGCTCTGCTCACTGCTCGGGGCACTGCTTTCGGCGGTGGTTATGAAGAGGGATTTTCTGGTGACCATAGCGGCGCGAGTTAACATGGATGTACTCCCACCCTGCATTACAAGTGGGCGTAGGGTTAACGGCATTTGCGCAAGTTTCCCTACGCAGATGCACCAGGACTACTCCGCAAAACGCGTATGAATCTCGCGCGCGGTTTTTTCCGCCTCGGTCAAGAGCCGCTGCAGCGCTTCGCGCGCGCTGGGCGTACAAGCCCGGTGAAAGCGGGCAAAGGCCGTGTAGCCACTGTTGAAGGCGCCGGCCAGGCGCTGGCGCCGGTCATCATCGGGTTCGTCCAGATTGATCAGCTCGGCCATCTCGGCCCGCCAGTCTTCCGTTCCCGCCTCGCAAAGGGGCTGCAGGAAATACAGGCTTCCCAAAATCTCGGCCAGGCGCTCCATCCGGCCCTGATAGGGCGGATCGATGGCCAGAGCCGGCGTGACCAGGAGCCACAAAGCGGCAAAAACGGCGGCGAAACGCAGCTTCACTTGGGTCGGTTCTCCTGAAGGCTCGCGGGTCTTATCATTGCTGAGCCAGGACCGCGAGACATTGGCGGATCACGTCATCGAGCCGCGAGGTGGTGCGAAACGCCGGCAATGCGGCAGGATCAACCCATTTATGGTCGGCGATTTCGCTGGAGGCCAGGATGGTGCCGCTGAAATCGGTCGTGACGAAGACGGCCAGGCGATAGGTGCCGTCGCTGCCCAGCCTTTGTACGGTGACGGGGCGCGGATTGCGGACGGTGAGACCCAGTTCCTCCTTGACCTCGCGGATAACGCATTGCTCGATGGTTTCGTCCGGATCCAGCCGTCCACCCGGAAAGGTCCACAAGTGCTGGTAGGGCGCAAAGGCGCGCTTGATCAGCAGCACTTTGTCATCGCGCACCAGGGCGACGCTCGCAGCATTCGGAAGGTCACTCATTTCGGCTCCATTTGCGATTCTGCCCTTGCACCCCTATTTTGAGGCGAGCACCAGGGGAGAAGCAAACATGTGTGGTCGCTATGCGGCAACCCTGCCGCCCGAGCAGATGGCAGAATTGTTTCGCCTGCTCAACCGGATCGAGATGGTGCCGCGCTTCAACATCGCGCCCACCCAGCCCGTTGCCGCCATCTGGGAGGAAGCGGGCCGCCGCGAGGCGCATTTCGCGCGCTGGGGCCTCGTACCGCGCTGGGTCAAGGACCCCAGGGAGTTTCCCCTGCTGGTCAATGCCCGGGTGGAAACCATGGCCGAAAAGCCCGCCTTCCGCGATGCGCTCAAGCATGGCCGCTGCATCATCCCCGCCAGCGGCTATTATGAATGGCACACCGGGCCGGACAAGAAAAAGCAGCCCTATTACATCACCTATGCCGATGGGCGGCCCATGGCGCTGGCGGGGCTTTATGCCACCTGGGTGGGGCCCGAAGGCGAAGAAATCGACAGCGTCGCCACCATCACCGTGCCAACCAACAACCAGCTCTCGGTGATCCACGATCGCATGCCCGCGATCCTTGATGGGGAAGCGATCGACCGCTGGCTCGATGTGCGCGATGTGCGGGCCGAGGAGGCCCGGCAACTGGCGCTGCCGCTGCCCGACAATGTGCTGAGCTTTCGCCCGGTGAGCACCAGGGTCAATTCGGCGGGCGTGGATGAGCCCGGCCTGATCGATGCGGTGACGCTGGAGCGCCCGCCCCAGCCTGCAGCCCCGCGCAAGGCGGCAGCGAGCGCGGCGCAGCTGGACCTGTTCTAGGGACCGTTCGTTGCGCCGGCGCGGTTCCCCCGAGCGGCGGGACCATCACCAAGGCTAACCGCTAAACGCCAATGCCGAAATAGCCCAGCGCGTCGCCCATCGCCTCTTCCTCATAGCCCAGATGGGAAAGCAGCACCCGCTCCAGTGCCCGGTAGATGGTCTTGGTGTCCTCGAACCGCGCTTGGGTCGGCTCGGCCGCCAGGGCATTGAGCCCATCCACGAGCCGCAGGAGCAACTCGTGCACCACCACATGCTCGGCGCGCAGCCGCTCGGCGATGGCCTTGAAGGCCGCGCCTTGCTGCGCCAGGGCCGGGAATATGGCGTAGTCCTCGATGGAATGATGGGTATCGACGAATTGGCAATATTGCCCGCACAGATTGCCGAACCGCCGGAAATTGCTGATCATCACCATATCGGCGGTTTCGGCTTCCACCTGCGCGGGCGACACGGCGCCGGTTGACGCGCGCTCGATCAAGCGGCCCAGCACCTCCATGTTCTGCCGGAGATGATCATGGATCATCTTGAGATGCATGCCGGGCAGGCGCTGCTCCTCGGTCAGCCCGGCAAGCTTCTGCACCGCCGGACGGGTGGCATCGTCGAGAAATTCAATATCGTCGATCATGGAGCGTCCCTGCGTTTGCCCCGAAATGGGCCAAGCTTTGGGCCCGATCAAGTAGGCACGCCGAGGATACCAGCCGCCCGGGTTCAGCCTAGCATCTTGCCGGGGTTGAGAATGCCCTTGGGATCCAGCGCATCCTTGATCGCCCGCATCATCTGCAACGCCACCGGATCCTTGACCTGGCGCAACAGCTCGACCTTGAGCTGACCGATGCCATGTTCGGCCGAGACCGAACCCCCGAGCTTGAGCACGATCTCGTAGATGGCGCTGTGCACCGCCTCGGCGCCGGCCATGAACTGCTTGCCATCCGCTCCCACGGGCTGGCTGAAGTTGAAGTGGATATTGCCATCGCCCATATGCCCGAATGGCACCGGGCGGACCCCGGGCACCACCTGCTGGGCCGCTGCCGATCCTTCGACGATCAGCTGCGGCACCGCTGCCAGCGGCACCGACACATCATGCTTGATCGAAGCGCCTTCGCGCGACTGGCACTCGCTCATCTGCTCCCGGAAGGCCCACATCCGCGTGCGGTCCTCCAGCGATTCGGCCATCACGGCATTGTCCACCAGACCATCGGCAAATGCGGCTTCCAGCGCCTCCTGCAGCAGACCCGGACGCCCACCTTTGGGCCGCAGCACCTCGATCAGTGCATACCAGGGGGAGGGGCCCGCCGTCGGGTCGCGGTCGAGCATGCCATGGCGCAGCTGGATGTCGAGCCCGATCACCGGCACCAGCTCAAAGGCGTTGAGCTGCGCCCCAGCCCGCTCCCGCATCGCCTGGAACAAGCGGAACGCCGCCTCGGGCGAGGCGATGTTGACGATGGCCGTCTCATATTCCTGGGGCTGCGGAAAGATCTTGAGCGTGGCGGCGGTGATGATCCCCAGCGTGCCTTCGGCGCCCACCAGCAGATCCTTGAGATCATAGCCGGTATTGTCCTTCTTGAGCCCGTTCAGCCCCTGGTAGAGCCGGCCATCCGCCAGCACGGCTTCCACCCCCATGCACAGCTCGCGCGCATTGCCAAAGGCCAGCACATTGACGCCCCCTGCATTGGAGGACAGCACGCCCCCGATGCGCGCCGATCCCTGCGAGGCCAGCCATAGCGGGAACATCGCCCCCTGCGCTTCGGCCGCCTTGTGGGCGTTTTCCAGCACCACGCCCGCTTCGGCCACCATGGTGCCTGCGCCCGTATCCACCGCCCGCACCCGGTCCAGCCGGGACAGGCTCACGATCACCTCATCGCCACGCAGCGGCACCTGCGCCCCCACGAGGCCCGTATTGCCGCCCTGCGGGATGATGCCCACGCCATGCTGGTGGGCAAAGCGCAGCACGGCCTGCACCTGCGCCACCGAGCCGGGCAGGGCCACGGCAACTGCCGGGGTGTGGAAGCGCTTGCGCGGCTCATGGAGAAACGCCCCCATGCGGTCGCGATTGGCGATCACCTGGTCGGCGCCCAACAGGCTTTGAAGTTGCGCAACGATCTCTGATGGGCTCAGCGACATGGAAAACCCCGGCTGGTGCAGTGCTTTTAGGGGCAGTGAACTTGCCCCTGCCGCCCCCGATGTGCCACAACCCTCGCAACGACTCCAGCAAGGGATAGCAATAATGAGCACTGGATTGATGGCCGGCAAGCGTGGCCTGATCATGGGCCTGGCCAACAACCGCTCCATTGCCTGGGGTATCGCCAAGCAGCTGCACGCCCAGGGCGCCGAGATGGCGTTTTCCTACCAGGGCGAAGCGCTCAAGCGCCGCGTCGAGCCGCTGGCGGCTGAAGTGGGTTCCGATTTCCTCGTGGAATGCGACGTCACCAATGATGCCGCGATGGACGAGACCTTCCGCCAGATCAAGGAGCGCTGGGGGGCTCTGGATTTCGTGGTCCATGCCATCGGCTTTTCCAACAAGGACGAACTCGAAGGCCGCTATATCGAGACCTCGGCCGAGAACTTCGCGCTGACCATGAATATCTCGGTATATTCCTTTACCGCCGTGGCCAAGCGGGCCGAGCCGCTGATGTCGCCGGGCGGGGCGTTGCTGACCCTCACCTATTACGGCGCGGTCAAATACGTCCCGAACTACAATGTCATGGGCGTCGCCAAGGCCGCGCTGGAAGCTTCGGTGCGCTACCTCGCCGTGGATCTGGGCAAGAACGGCATCCGCGTCAACGCCATCTCGGCCGGCGCCATCAAGACCCTCGCAGCTTCCGGCATTTCGGGGCTGCGCGACATGCTGCACTGGCAGGAAGCCAATTCGGCGCTGCGCAAGAACGTCGATATCGATGACGTGGGCGGTGCCGCAACCTATCTGCTGTCGGACCTTGCAGGCGGCGTCACCGGGGAAATCCACTATGTGGATGCCGGCTTCAACGTCGTGGGCATGAAGTTGCTGGACAACGACACGCAAGCCGCCGGCGAATAAGCTCCAAAGGTTCCGTTTTCTCATGACTGCTGCGTTGCACTGGCCTGACTTCTATTTCGCGCGCCATGGGGAAACCGACTGGAATCGCGAGCAGCGCTATCAGGGCACGCGCGATATTCCCCTCAACCGCACCGGACAGTTGCAGGCCGATGCCAATGGCCTGCTGCTGCGCCAATTGCTGGAACGGGACAACCGCGATCCTGCTTCGCTCGACTGGTTCGCCTCGCCCCTCAGCCGCGCCGCCGAAACCATGGACCGGATGCGCGCGGCCTTCGACATGCCGCTTCCGCCGGTGGTCCACGACCGGCGCCTCATCGAAATCTCTTTTGGTGCGCTCGAAGGGCGTCTTCATTCCGAAATCCATCGCGAGCAGGCCCAGGCACCGGGCGAGCGCGACGCCAGCTATTGGGCCTTCCGGCCCGAACAAGGCGAGAACTACGATGACGTGGCCGCTCGCCTCCTCGAATTCGCCCAGGACCTGACGCAAAATGCCGTGGTCGTCGCCCATGGCGGGGTGCTGCGCGTGCTGCGCCACCTGGTGGAAGGCACCAAGCGCGCTGAAGTGCTCAACTGGCCCCCGCCGCAGGGCGTGATCGCCCGTTTTGCCGGGGGCCGCATGACCCTTCATGCCGCACTCGACACCTGGACCGCTCCGGCTGATTGACCCCTCACGCCGGCCTGCCTAAACAGGGGCAAGCAGGAGCCATTCATGTCATTCAACACCTTCGGGCAGCTTTTCCGCTTCACCACCTGGGGCGAAAGCCACGGGCCGGCGCTTGGCGTCGTCGTGGATGGCTGCCCGCCCGGATTGCGCCTGACGCCAGAACTGATCCAGCACGACCTGGATCGCCGCAAGCCCGGCCAGTCCAAATACACCACCCAGCGCCGCGAAGCCGACGAAGTGCGCATCCTTTCGGGTGTGTTCGAGGACGAGCGCACCGACGGCCCCCGCACCACCGGTACGCCCATTTCGCTCATGATCGAAAACACCGATCAGCGCTCCAAGGACTATGCCGAGATTCGCGACAAATATCGGCCCGGCCATGCCGACTACACTTATGACCAGAAATATGGCATTCGCGATTACCGCGGCGGCGGCCGGACCTCGGCCCGCGAAACCGCTGCACGGGTGGCGGCGGGTGCAGTGGCCCGGCAGGTGCTGGCGGGCATCACCATCCGTGCCAGCCTGGTGCAGGTCGGCCCCCACAAAATCGACTATGCCCGCTTCGACTGGGCGCAGGTCGACCAGAACCCGTTCTTCTGCGCGGACGCCGAAGCGGCCAGCCTATGGGCCGATTACCTCGACGGCATCCGCAAAGCGGGCAATTCGGTTGGTGCGGTGATCGAGGTGGTGGCGGAAAATGTGCCGCCCGGCTGGGGGGCTCCGGTTTATGGCAAGCTCAGCGCCGATCTCGCCTCGGCGATGATGAGCATCAACGCGGTCAAGGGCGTCGAGATCGGCGCTGGCTTTGATGCCGCCAGCCTCACCGGCGTCGATAATGCCGACCAGATGCGCGCGGGCACCGAGCGGCCATATTTCCTGTCCAACCATGCCGGCGGCATTCTGGGGGGGATTTCCAATGGCGATCCGATCGTGTGCCGCTTCGCGGTCAAGCCGACCTCATCGATCCTGCAGCCCCGCCAGACGGTGACGACCGCCAACACCGATGCCGATATCATCACCAAGGGCCGGCACGACCCTTGCGTCGGCATTCGCGCCGTGCCGGTGGGCGAGGCCATGATGGCCTGCGTGCTGGCCGACCACTTCCTGCGCCATCGCGGGCCGACCGGTCGGGAAGGTGGGATTGGCTTTGGCCGCAACTAGCCGTCCGAGGCGGGAACCTGACTAGCCTGGCGGCTGAATACCAGTACGGTTTCGCTGTTCCCGTCCCCGCCGCTGATCGGGGAGGGGACCGACAGGCGGTGCTGGAAGCCTTGCTCGGCGACAAACTCGATCACCTCGGCCAAAGCCTGCGCGATGGCCACCGGATCGGACGCGATCCCCCGCTTGCCGATATTGTGCCGTCCAACTTCGAACTGCGGCTTGAACAGGATCACGGCATCGGCCGTTGGCGTGCAAAGTGCCAGTGGCGCTTCGAGCACCTTGATCACCGACACAAAGCTCAGGTCCGAGACCAGCAGATCGATGGGATCGGGGATGATCTCGGTGGAAAGCTCACGCGCATTGACCCCTTCCATGCTGACCACGCGGTTGCTGCCCTTTAGGCGCTCGTGGAACTGCTCATGGCCGACATCAACAGCATAGATGCGCCGGGCGCCGCGCTCCATCAGCACCTGGGTAAAGCCGCCGGTGGACGCGCCAACATCAAGGCAGGTTTTACCCTCCACACTGATGCCGCCAGCATCGAGCCCGGCAATCAATTTAAGCGCAGCGCGGGACACATAGCTGGCGGCGGGATCACTCAGCGTGATCTGGTCGGCGCGTTCCACCATCTGGTTGGCCTTGACCGCCGGCGCGCCATTGACCGTGACCGTGCCGCGCAGGATCGCGTCACGCGCCCGGGCGCGACTCGGCACCAGCCCCCGCTGCTCCAGCGCCAGATCGAGCCGGATACGCTCGCTCAACCTTCAACCAGCCGCTTGACCTTGGCCAGCGCCGTTTCGCCCGCTTCGCCATAGGCGATGGTGCCATCAAAGCTGCCATTGGCGTCGATCAGGAAGGTAAGGGCGGTGTGATTCACCAGGTAATAGGGATCGTTGGGCTCGCCGGTTATCTCGGAGAAAGCGCCGAATGCCGCCTTTGCAGCTTCGGTCGCTGCGGCGTCTCCCACCAGTCCGATAATGGATGGATCGAACCCCTCCACATAGCCCTTCACCGTCTCCAGCGTATCCCGCTCGGGATCGACGGTGACGAAGATGATGCGCAACTGCTCCGCGGTCAGGCCCAGCTGCTGGCGCCAGGCCGTGGTTTCGGCAAGCGTCGTTGGGCAAACATCGGGGCAGAAGGTATAGCCGAAAAAAACAAGGCTCGGTGTGCCGCGCAGATCGTTTTGCGTGAACGTGCCGCCCTGGGTGGACTGGAGCGCGAATTCCTGCCCGGTCACCCCAAGGGGGCGCGTGGGCGGCCGGAACAGATAAAGAGCGGTTGCGGCAACAGCCACCACCGCAACGAGGCTCCACAGCGCGATGCGAAACCGGCGGAGGGCCTTGGGGGATCGGGTCATCGGTTCAAGCGTCCAGCGGTTCGGTGCCAGTGGCACGGCCATCGCGCGCCAGGGTGATCTTTTCGATCCTTGCCTCGGCGGTGCGCAGCAGGTTTTCGCAATGCGCCTTCAAGGCTTCGCCCCGTTCGTAAATGGCAATGGACTCGGCCAAAGGCGCCTTGCCCCCTTCGAGCTTGCCGACAATCTCTTCCAACTGCGCCAGCGCCGCCTCGAAGCTGAGGGATTTGACATCGTCATGGGGTGCTTCGGCCATCGGAGATCCTAATCCTCGAGACGGCCAACGGCGCCGTCCATCAGCATGGCCACATGGTGCGAAACGCCACCGGCCAGCCCCTTGAGGTCATAGCCACCTTCCAGCAGCGACACAATCCGGTTGCCGCAGTGGCGTTCCGCCACATCCATCAGCTTGCCCGTCAGCCAGCTGAAATCGGCCGATTGCCAGTTGAGCTGGGACAGGGGATCGCGCTGATGCGCGTCAAACCCGGATGAAAGCAGCAACAGGTCGGGTGAAAAGTCGATCAGCGCCGGGATGATCCGCCCCATATAGGCCTCGCGCATCGCCGCCCCGTCGCTTTGGGCATCGAGCGGCACGTTGACGATGTTGCCGACCCCGGTTTCAGATGGCGCCCCGGTGCCTGGATAAAGCGGCATCTGGTGGCTCGAGGCATAGAACACCGTGGGGTCCGTCTTGAAGATATCCTGCGTGCCATTGCCGTGATGCACGTCGAAATCCACGATGGCGACGCGCTCGGCCCCGTATTTGCGCTGCGCCTCACGCGCCACGATGGCGGCCGTGTTGATGAGGCAAAAGCCCATCGGCGCCTCGATCTCGGCATGGTGCCCGGGCGGGCGGATGGCGCAAAAGGCGTTGTCGGCTTCGCCCAGCAGCACGGCGTCGAGCGCGGCCAGCGCGCCGCCCAACCCGGTGGCGGCCACATCCATGGAGCGGGAGGAAATAAAGGTGTCGGCGTCGATCTGCCCGATGCCTTCCGCCGGGCGCGCCTGACGCAACCGCGCCAGATAGGAACCGCCATGCACCAGCTCGGCCAAGGTCAGATCGGCTGAAACAGCGTTGCGCCGCAACAGCTTATCGAAACGCGAGCGCCCCAGCGCTTCCTCCACCGCGGCGATGCGCTCGGCGCGTTCGGCATGGCCGGGCGGGGTCTGGTGATCGGCAAAATTGGGCTGGCTGACAAGAAGGGTGGTCACCGCAAGGAGCTCCGCTCGAAGGCATCGTCTTGACGCGCTAAGGCATGGTTGTCAAACCAGCGCCATGAACATGAACGACCCATTAACGGTTTCCGATCCCGCCAGCCCCCAGGCGGCGGCCGCCTTGCTGCGGGCCGGGCAACTCTGCGCCTTTCCCACCGAAACCGTTTATGGTTTGGGGGCCGATGCGACCAATCCCGATGCGGTGCTGGCGATCTACGCTACCAAGGGTCGGCCGCGCTTCAATCCGCTGATCATTCATTGCGCCGATCTGGCGATGGCCGAACGCTTCGCCCGGTTCTCGCCGCTGGCCCTTCGACTGGCCGCGCTTTGGCCCGCGTCCCTGACTTTAGTCCTGCCGGCGCGACCCGGCAACGGCTTGGCCGATGTGGCGACCGCCGGACTCGATACCGTGGCGATCCGCATTCCCGACCATCCGCTGGCATTGGCGGTGATCGGGGAAGCGGGACTGCCCCTGGCCGCGCCATCGGCCAATCCATCCGGGCGGTTGTCGCCCACCACGGCCGAACAGGTGCGGCGCGGCTTTGCCGGCAAGGTCCCGGTGCTGGATGGTGGTCCCTGCCGGGCGGGCGTGGAGTCCACCATCATCGCGGTAGACGGGGAGCGGCTGGTGCAGTTGCGCGCCGGCGCCATGGCGCGCGGGGAAATCGAAGACCGGGCAGGGGTCACGGTCGAACTGGCGCATGCCGATGCGGCGATCGCCGCGCCCGGCATGCTGCGCAGCCATTATGCGCCGGGAGCCCTGGTGCGGCTCAACACCACCCCGCAGCCGGGCGAAGCTTATCTTGCCTTTGGCGCGGCGAGTGCTTTTGCCGGTCCTGTACGCAATCTTTCACCCTCGGGCGACCTGCACGAAGCGGCCCGCAATCTTTTTGCCATGCTGGGTGAACTCGATGCCAGCGGCGCCCCGACCATTGCCGTGGCGCCAATACCGCGGACGGGGCTGGGCGAAGCCATCAACGACCGGCTGGAGCGGGCGGCCGCTCCACGCTGAAGCAGCCGCCGGGAATCAGTCCCGTACCTTGTAGGGCTTCTGGTCGCGCCAGAACCGCATCAGGCTTTCGAGATCCGGATCGCCCCCGGGCGGCAGCACGACCTTGAGGTTCACATAAAGGTCGCCATCGCCATAAAGGCCCTTGCCCTTGAGGCGCAGCGACTTGCCGGTATCCACCCCCGGCGGCAGGTTCAGCTCCACCGAGCCATCCAGCGTCGGCACGCGCACTTTCACCCCGAGCACGGCTTCATAGAGTGTAATCGGCAGGTCGGTGCGCAGATCGCTGCCATCGCGCCGGAAGGTTTTGGACTTCTCGAACTTGACCGTCACCAGCGCGTCGCCATTTTCCCCGCCAATTGGGCTGGGCTGGCCCTGGCCCTTGAGGCGAATCTGCTGGTTTTCCTCGACCTTTTCAGGCAGCTTGACCGACAGCACCTTGCCGCTGGGCATGCGCACGGGGATGGAGGCGGCCTTGTGCGCATCTTCCAGCGAGACCGCTGCCGTTACCACCACGTCCTCGCCCTTGCTGCGGGTACTCCCGCCACCGCCACCACCACCACCCGCAGCCGCGCCGGTGAAGGGGTCCCACTGGGCCCCACCGGTTGAAGCCCGGCCGGCAGCCCCGCGAGGTTGCCCGCCAAAGCCGTTCATGAATTCCTTGAGGATGTCCTCGGCCGAAAATCCCCCCTGCGCCGAGCGCGCGCCACGCGCCGAGCCGCCATAGGATCCGGGATTGAAGCCGGCAAAGCGGGGATTGCCGTCGGCGTCGATTTCGCCGCGGTCGAACTGCGCCCGCTTGCCCGCGTCGTTGAGCAAATCATAGGCATTGGTCGCCTCGGCGAACTTGGCCTGGGCACCGGGGTCTTCAGGGTTCTGATCGGGGTGGTACTTCTTGGCCAGCTTGCGATAAGCGGACTTGATGTCCTTTTCGCCAGCCGTGCGAGGCACCCCAAGTACGGTATAGGGATCGCGCATGGGTTCCAATCAGTTAGGGTTGCGAGGCGTTGCTTAGCCTCTGGTTCAAGTCCTATATGGCGAGCGCCCCTCCCAATGTCCAGTTTGGGGCGCTAAACGCGTGCCGGAAATTGGAAGGATCGAGCAATGCTGCAGACACTGACCGAGCGGTTGTTCGATGACGGCGACCGCAGCGACCTCGATCCCTTTGCCTTGTTCGAGGAATGGTTCGCCCTCGCCAAGGACAGCGAGCCCAATGATCCCCATGCCATGGCCCTGGCCAGCGCCGATGCCGATGGCCTGCCGGATGTGCGCATGGTGCTGCTGAACGGCCGCGACACCAGAGGCTTTGTGTTTTTCACCAATTTCAATAGCGCCAAGGGGCAGCAACTGCTGGCCAATCCCCAGGCGGCCATGGTGATGCACTGGAAGTCGCTGCGCCGCCAGGTGCGGGTGCGCGGCCCGGTTGAGGTGGTGACCCCCGCCGAAGCCGACGTTTATTTCGCCTCGCGCGCCAAGGGCTCCCAGATTGCGTCCTCCGCTTCGCGCCAGTCCCAGCCGCTGGACCGGCGCGACACCCTGGTGGAGCAGGTGGCCGAACTGACCGAGCGGATCGGGGAAGGCGCCGTGCCGCGGCCCGCCCACTGGTCGGGGTTCCGGATCGTGCCGTTGAGCATCGAGTTCTGGAAGGATGGGCAGTTCCGCCTGCATGATCGGGTGCGCTTTACCCGCACCGATCCGGCCGGCGCCTGGACCAATGCGCGGCTTTATCCCTGAGCCCTTGGCGGTTCGGTTGAGCCTCCCGCAACCTTTGAGCCCTAGGCTCGCAGCAAGACAAGACCTGGCGGCACAGTGCGCATTCTGATCCGGACATCAAAATCGGCCATTTGGGCCCGCTGGCTCGGCGGGCTGGCCGTACCCCTGCTGGTTATTCCGGTGCTGATGCACCGGCTGCGCCTGATCACCAGCGACCTGTTCCTGGCGGCCGTGCTGCTGGCGGGCTTGGTGGCGCTTGTTGCTGTCGCAACGGCGATGGTGGCGCTGTGGCGCCTGTGGCTAAGCGGCGATCAGGGCTGGGGCCGTGCCCTGGGAGGCCTGATGCTGGGCCTTGCATGCCTGGTCCCGTTCGCCTGGTACGGCAACCTGGCGCTGAGCTATCCGCCCGTCACCGATATCGCCACCATCGAGCGCGGGGCAATGCCCCTGCTGTTCGAGCCGGGCATGGCTGCGATGCCCCCGCCGCGCACGCTTTCGCCAGCCGAAGCGGCGACCATTTTCCCCAACGTGGAAACGCGCACCTATCCCCTGACCGTCGAGCAGGCCTATGAAGTGGTGCTGCGGCTCGTGAACAGCCTGGGCTGGGAACTGCGCCTCGAGCGCCCGCCTGAGGGGGATGAGCCCGGCCGCATCAACGCCCAGATCATGACCTGGCCCGGCTGGCGCGAGGAAGCGGTGTTTCGCGTCGAAGCGGCCCCCGAAGGCTCGCGCGTCGACATGCGCTCGGCTTCCCTGCATGCGC
>JAQGKH010000161.1 GCA_028290225.1 Devosia sp.
CCTTGGCGTTTCGGGCGCACTGCTCTGCGCCCCCTACCCTGTCCTGCTGCAAAAACATGCGCTCGACCCCAAGCCGATCGTGACGGCCCTGTTCAGCGCCAATCTGGCGCTGGCCATTGGCACGGGGTTGGTGCTGGGTGGGCTGGCGCTGCTGCTGGGCACGGGGGGCGAGGCGGCGCTGGTGTTTGGCGGGTATGGCGCGGTGATGCTGTTGCGCTGGTTCGGACGCGCCCATGCCTATGGGCGGGGGCAACAGCGGCGCGTGGCGGGCTCGGATATCGCCTATGGCGTAACGCTGGTGGGCGGGATGCTCGCCATCCAGCTGCTGGACGCGGCGAGCCTGTTGGCGGCGTATTGGGCCTTGCTGGCCAGTGCCCTGGTGGGGCTGCTGGCATTCGGGCGGGATTACCTCGTGCCGCAGTTCGCGCGCGTATCCCTGCGCGCCCTGCCGGCCTATCGAACGGTCTGGCGCGATTACGCCAAATGGTCGCTCCTGGGCGTGGTGACGACGGAAGGCACCGCCAATGCCCATGCCTATATCGTCACCTTGGTGGGCGGGCCCAGCGCCTTTGCACCCATCGCGGCGAGCGCCCTGCTGATCCGGCCCATTGCGCTGGCGATGAACGCCTTGACCGATTTCGAACGGCCCCAACTGGTGCGGCTGCTGGCCGGGACCGGAAATGCGGCGGCGCTGCGGGGGGCGGTCGGATTTTTCCGCCTGGCGCTGCTGCTGGTGTGGGCGGGGTGCCTTGCGGCGGCGCTGGCCGTGCTGATCTGGCAGCCGCGTTTGTTGTTTCCCGAGCAATACCAGCTCGACATCATCTGGACGGGAGCGCTTTTATGGCTCGGTATCGCACTGATCCGGACCTTGCGCACCCCCGACAGCGTGTTGCTGCAGGCGGGGGGCGAGTTTCGCACCCTCGCCTTTGCCAGCGTTGTTTCCTGCGGGATTTCCATTGGCATCGTGGCGGTGATGGTAGCGCAGGGCAATCTGGTGTTCAGCCTTTTGGGCATCGCGCTGGGGGAGGCGGTGTTCGCCGTCGGCATCTGGCTGCGGGCGCGTGCCGTGCTGGAGCGACAACCCGCGCCGTAGCGGCGGCACATCGGCGTTAAGCCTGCATCAGGTGATTGCTTGCGGGGTGAAGGGCTTGGTGCAATAGCTGTTGCAAATAAGGGTTTCCCCTAATGCGGCACAGCCAGACAGTTGAGGGCATCCAATACCTGCGCGGTATTGCTGCCGCCTTTGTCGTGATTACCCATTCCAGCGCCATCATGGCCCATCCGGAATATTTCGGCGCGGCGCCGCTGCCATTGCAAAACACTGGGGTGTTCGGCGTCGCAGTGTTCTTTGTGATCAGCGGCTTTATTATTTCGATCGTGTCGCTCGCGCCGGATGGCTCGGCAAAGCTTTCCATTTCCACCTTTCTCAGCCGGCGCTTCCGCCGCATCATCCCCTTCATGTGGGTGTGCGTCATTGGCTACAACATCTTCACCCTGCTGGGCACCGGCATGGTGGAATGGGGCCCGGCGATCCGCGCGTTTTTCCTGTGGCCCATCGGCGAACCCAAGCCCAATGTGGTGTGGACGCTGCGCCACGAGATGATCTTTTACGGGCTGTTTGCCTTGTGCCTCCTGTCGGCGCGGCGCCTGCCCTGGCTGCTGGCGGCATGGTTCGTGGCGCCGCTGGTGGTCAGCACTCTGGCAGTGGGCTTTCCGGCCGCATTTGCCGGGCTCCCGCCCGCGCTGCAGGACCTAATCAACGTGTTGCTGGTGGGCCGGGGGGCCAATCTGCAGTTCGGCTGCGGGCTGGCGCTGGGCATGATGTGGATGCGCGGGCACAAGTGGATGCAGCATGTGCTGCCAGGTGGAGCCGTGACCTTGCTGGTGATCGCGGCAGCGGGTGCCGCGCTTTATGAAGTGCTCACACCCATCATGATGTTCAATCCCAACAACATGGTGCCGGTGGCACAAACCGGGCCGGTCGAAATCCTGTTCATCACGGCGATGGCAAGCCTTGTGGTGTGGTGCGGCGCCGTGGCGACTGCCGGATCGGGCGTGATCGCCAGGATCGGACGGGTGCTGGGCGATGCTTCATTCTCCATCTATCTCATTCACAGCGTTCCAATCCTGGTGCTGCTGGAGCTTTCCAATCGCGTGCCGTTCGGTCTGCCCCCCGTCCTGTTTTGTGTCGCGATATCGCTGGTCGCCATCGTTGCCGGCGTTGTTCTGCACTATCTGGTGGAACTGCCGCTGCTGCGCATCTTGACCCAGCGGCGCTCACTGGAGCCGGCTCGTGGGGCGTGAATGTGTTGGCAGGAGCGCTGTCTGATGCCGCAAGTGAGCGTGGTGATCCCGACCTTTGGCCGGAGCGAGCTGGTGGCGCGGGCCGTGGCCGGCGTGGCAGCCCAAACGCTGACCGATATCGAAATCATCGTCGTGGTGGATGGGAATGATCCGCAAACCGTGGCCAAGCTCGCCGGGATAACCGATCGGCGGCTGCGGGTGCTGGTCAATGCGCAGCAAGCGGGGGCTGGCCGCGCGCGTGACCGGGGCGTGCAGGAGAGCCGAGCGGATTGGGTCGCTTTCCTCGATGACGACGACGAGTGGCTGCCCACCAAGCTCGAACGACAGATGGCAGTGGCGCAGAACGGCCCAGCGGTCATTTCGACCCTGTCCTGGGTGATCGCGCCCTACGGCAAGACGGTGATGCCGCGCCAGCCCTATGATGGAACGGTGCCGTTTGACGAATGGATGTTTGATCGGCGCAGCTGGCTCGAGCGCGGAGAAGGCTTTCTGCAAACCTCGTCCATCCTCGCGCCGCGCGATCTGTTGCTGGCGCTTCCGTTTGCCGGCACGCGCCACGATGAGTGGGAGCTGGTGCTGCGGGCCACCAAGCAGTTCGGGATGAAGGTACTGACTGTCCAGGAGCCCCTGGTGCTGCATTATCGCGA
>JAQGKH010000178.1 GCA_028290225.1 Devosia sp.
ACTTCTCGATCTTCGGTCACCTGACGGTGCCTGCGGATACCGACCAGGCGATCATCGACAAGCTTAATCAGGGCGTTGCCCAGGCTCTGGCCGAGCCCGATGTCCAGCAGCGCCTGGCCGACCTTGCCAATGACGAAGTCGGTCTTTACGGCGCCGACGCCCAGGCGCGCGTCGAGGCCGACCGCCAGCGTGGTGCCGCGGTGGTGGAAGCTGCTAATATCGTTCTCGAATAATCTGAAGGTGCGCGCCCGTTACGGGTGCGCACCTTTCATGCTTTTTCGGGAGAGATCGGTATGCTGCGACAAACCAACCTGATATCGGGGCTCGCCTTCCTCGTGCTGGCCCTGGCCTTTGGCTTTGGTGCAACCAGTTACCGTTTCGGTACGCCCGCAAATATGGGCGCCGGGTTTCTTCCGGTCAGCTTGGCAATCTTGCTGGGCCTTCTCGGTGTTGCCATCATGGTCCAGTCATTGCTGCGGAGCAGCGACAGGGTGGACTGGGGTCGCTTCAGGCCCGCCGTACTCATCATCGCCTCCATTCTTGTCTTCGCCCTAGGCATGCGGCCGCTCGGCTTTGCCGCTGCAGCTTTCCTGACAGTCCTGCTTTCCAGCTTTGCCGGGCCCCCGATGGGTTGGCTGCAACGCCTCCTGCCGGCGCTGATCCTGTCAGCAACCGCCTCGCTTCTTTTCGTTCAATTGCTGGGGCTGCCGATCCCGCTCTGGCCAACTGTGCTGGGCTAAAGTCATGGACCTGCTCAACAGCCTTGCCCTGGGGTTCTCGGTCGCGGTTACCTGGCAGAACCTGCTGTACTGCTTTGCCGGCGTATTGATGGGGACCCTTATCGGGGTGCTCCCGGGCCTGGGCCCGGTCACCACCGTTGCCTTGTTGCTTCCCATCACCTTTGCGCTCGATCCAGTTTCGTCGCTGATCATGCTTTCGGGGATCTACTACGGCGCCCAATATGGAGGCTCGACGACGGCCATTCTCGTCAACCTTCCCGGCGAGTCCTCCTCGGTGGTCACGGCCATCGACGGTTACAAGATGGCTCGCAACGGCCGCGCCGGCCCCGCCTTGGGCATTGCGGCCATCGCCTCATTTGTCGCGGGCACCTTCGCCACCATCGTCATCGCCGGCTTTGCGCCAGTTCTTGGTTCGGTGGCGTTGCGATTTGGTGCAGTTGAGTATTTCTCGCTGATTGTCTTTGGCCTCATTGCCTCGATCATCCTGGCGCAGGGCTCCATCCTGAAGGCCTTGGCCATGGTCGTCTTAGGGTTGCTCCTCGGCCAGGTCGGCACCGACGTCACCAGCGGCGTTTACCGCTACACCCTGGGCTTTTCGACCCTGGCGGACGGCATCAGCTTTGTTGCCCTGTCCATGGCGCTGTTCGGCATCGCTGAAGTAATCTTCAACCTGCAGCAAGGCGGGGACCGCGTCGAGGGCGTGGTGGAAGACGTCGGCAGCGTCCTGCCCACCAGCAAAGACCTGAAGGACTCGGCCGCCGCCATCGCGCGCGGCACCCTTCTCGGATCGGTGCTGGGCCTGCTGCCCGGCGGTGGCGCGCTCCTCGCGTCCTTTGCCGCTTATACTCTGGAAAAAAAGGTGGCCCGCAAGCCGCGTAATTTCGGCCATGGCGACATTCGCGGCGTTGCCGCTCCAGAGGCGGCAAACAATGCCGGCGCCCAGACCTCTTTTATTCCAATGCTCACCCTTGGCCTTCCAGCCAATCCGGTGATGGCGATGATGATCGGTGCCATGATGATCCAGGGCATCCAGCCCGGTCCGCAGGTCATGACCACGCAGCCCCAACTGGTCTGGGGCCTGATCGCCAGCATGTGGATCGGCAATGTCATGCTGGTGCTGCTCAACCTGCCCCTGATCCGCATCTGGGTGGCGCTGCTCAAGGTGCGCTACGCCTACATGTTCCCTGCCATCATCCTGTTTTGCTGCGTCGGTGCTTATTCCGTACACAATTCGAGTTTCGACGTGATCCTCATGGCCGTCATGGCGATTGGTGGCTTCATTCTTCTCAAGCTGCGCTGCGAGCCGGCTCCGCTGATCCTGGGCTTCATTCTGGGTCCGATGATGGAGGAAAATCTTCGTCGGGCCTTGTTGATCTCACGCGGGGACTTCGGGGTGTTTCTGGAGCGCCCTATCAGCCTCGGCTTCCTTCTCGCCGCGGCCGCCCTGCTGGCCGTGATTGCCATTCCCGGCGTGCTCAGGCTGCGCCGGACGGCCATGGCCACCTGAAAGAAAGTCACTTCATGCGTCTCCAGCGTCAGCAGATGTTTATCGGTGGCCAGTGGGTCGATGCCCGTTCGGGACAAACCCGCCCCGTTATCGACCCCGCAACGCAGGACGAGATCGGAACCGTCCCTTTTGGCGTTGCCGAAGATACCACGGCCGCGATCGCAGCCGCCAAGGCTGCCTTCGACACCTTCGCCTTCACCACCGCCCAGGAACGCTCCGTTCTGCTGCGCCGCCTCGGCGATGCGGTGTTGGCCAACCAGGAAGATCTGGCATTGCTGCTGGTGCGCGAACAGGGCAAGCCGCTGCGCGAAGCGCGCGCCGAGATCGCCATGAGCGCAGCCTATATCCATTGGTTTGCCGAGGAAGCTCGACGCAGCCATGGCGAGATCATCCCGTCGCCATGGCCGGACCACCAGCTCCAGGTCACGCACGAGCCGGTGGGCGTGGTGGGTGCCATCACCCCCTGGAACTTTCCGTCTTCGATGATCGCGCGCAAGGTGGGGCCGGCGCTGGCGGCCGGCTGTACGGTGGTGCTCAAGCCCGCGGAGGCTACCCCATATTCCGCACTGGCTTGGGGCGTCCTGGCCGAGCAGGCAGGACTGCCAAAAGGGGTACTCAACATTGTCACCGGCAAGGCCTCCGCCATTGGCGGTGCCTTGATGGCCAGCAATGATGTGCGCAAAATTACCTTCACCGGGTCCACGCCGGTCGGTCAGTTGCTCCTGCGCCAGGCCGCCGACAGCGTAAAGCGCGTTTCCATGGAGCTGGGCGGTAATGCGCCTTTCATCGTCTTCGACGATGCCGACGTCGATGCAGCAGTGGCCGGCGCCTTGGCATCCAAATATCGCAACAGCGGCCAGACCTGCGTTTGCACGAACCGCATCTATGTCCAGTCCAGCATCCATGATGCCTTTGTGGACAAGCTGGCCATGGCGGCCCGCCAGCTGCGCGTGGGGTCCGGCCTTGATGCCGACACCGACCAGGGCCCCCTTATTGACATTGCAGCCGTGGAGAAGGTCGAAGCCCTTCTTGCCGACGCGGTGGCCAAGGGCGGCCGCGTCGTGGCAGGCGGGCAACGACACGCCTTGGGCGGAGCCTTCTTTGAGCCCACGGTGCTCACCGGGGCCCATGCCGCCATGGACTTGGCGGTGGAGGAAATTTTTGGCCCAGTGGCGCCGGTTTTCCGATTTGAAACCGAGGACGAAGCCATTCGCCTCGCCAACGCCACGGAACTTGGCCTTGCGAGCTATTTCTATGCGCGTGACATCGGACGCATCCAGCGGGTTTCGCGTCGGCTCGAATACGGCATGGTGGGTATCAATACCGGCCTCATCACCACCGAAGTGGCACCCTTTGGCGGCGTCAAGCAATCCGGCCTGGGGCGGGAAGGCTCCTCACTCGGGCTGCATGAATACACCAACATCAAGTACCGGGCATTGGCGTATTAGCACTGGCACAAGGCGGGCGCTGGCAACCACGCCCCAACACCAAACCTGACCACTCGCGCTATCGCGGTGTTCGGCTCTGCTTCGGCGTCACGATTTCTCCGGCGCCTCGATGGGCAGAGCTCGCGCCACTCGGGGTATCGCCTATATCCCGCTTGACCGAAATTCTCTTTTACGGCGAGGGACGGTCGCTCTTGAGAGTGTAGCTGAAAACACGCGCAGGCCCGAATGGGACCGCAAAGCACACCAGCGTGAAATCGGTCCGCTGGTCCGGAGTGGGGTGCCGGTATGTAGGTGCGCGCGACGGCCGCCCATCCCTTCAGCCGCCGCAGATCAGGCGGTCAACATGAGGATCAGGATCCCTCATAGCCTAGCCATGGCTCAAGAATCTCAAAACTCTCGTCCATAGGATAGGCCTGGCTAAGCACTGGAATGGAGAAGTGTCCATAACGAAGCGAAATCTGGCTTTCAGCTTCCTCCTCTCCCGACTTGGCTATTGCCGCTAGGTAAAGCGCTGAAGCCAGCCCGGTTCGATCCGCCCCCCAGTTGCAATGGATCAGCACCGGTTTTTCAACTGTCTTCAGAAGAGAAATGAGCGCTTCAGCTTCTGTTTGCGTCATGAGGTGCGATGCGGACATCGGGAAATCGTAATGCTTAAGGCCCAGCTCGGCGGATTTGAACAACTCGTTGTCATACCAGGGCGAACCTGGATCGCTGCCCCGAAGGTTCACGACTGACCGGATATGACTATCGGACACGTACCGTGTCAGTTGCTCTGGGGAGGGTTGGGCGGAGCGATAAACCTCGCCGGAAAGCACCTCGTCAAAATTGCCGCGTGACTGCGCAACAGCGATGTAGGCTATCAATGCTGTTGCTCCGACCAATGCCAGACCGCCACAAACACAAAGGAAATTGCGCATGATGGCGAGGAGGTATGATTGCTTGGGCAATGGGCGGTACTCCATAGGCGCAGCCGAGCCGGCCTTCGTGGTTCGCCTGCTCAGTTCTGGCAATTGCACTAAACTACGCCGATTCCGAGGAAGCAATCGCTGGCGGGGAAGGACGGGCCAATTTGGTGCCCCAACTCGCGCTCCTCCTTCGGCAGCGTCCTGCGGACCTGGGGCCACACCCCGGTCGCTTCGCACTGCTTTTGATCGTTCAGAACCGAAAAGCGCCAGGTGCGGCCATCCGGGTCACACAGCAGATACGCCTGCCCACCCAATTCTTGCAGCAAGCAAGATCAATGTCGTTCAACTCCTTGGCCGGGCATCGGGGCAAGGGGAACCCTGCTGCGTCCAGCGCATATCGCACGCCGTCCGAGGTGATCCAAAATGCGCTTTGTCTGAATAAATCGGCAAGCACAGGGGAGCGCCTGGAACTATCCCGACCCCGCGCCGCAAGCGGTCTCCGGCGCATCTCCCACAACCAGCAATTCTTAATCCAACTGGTGCTATGCATGCGTTGAGATTTGTCGCGGGAACGACTATGCAGCTGTTTGATCTGACTGGCAGAATAGCCCTTGTTACCGGCTCGACCCGCGGCATCGGACTGGCGCTGGCGCAGGGTCTTGCAAGAGAGGGCGCCCAGGTCGTGCTGAATGGCCGCGACCGCGACCGCATTGAAGCCGTGGCCCAAGGGCTGCGCAACGGGGGAGCCCAGGTTTCGTGCGCGAGCTTTGATGTCACCGACGCTGCCAGCGTTGATCTTGCCGTCGACAGGATCGAGCAGGATGTCGGCCCCATCGCCATTCTGGTCAACAATGCCGGCATTCAGCACCGCAGCCCCCTGCACGAGTTTACCGATACCAAGTGGCACGAGCTGATGCGCACCAATCTCGACAGCGTTTTTTACGTGTCGCGCGCGGTCGCCCGCAAGATGATCCCGCGCAAGGCCGGCAAGATCATCAATATCGCTTCGGTCAATGCCGAACTTGGCCGCGCGGGTATCGCCCCTTATGCCGCCACCAAGGGAGCGATCAAGCAGCTCACCCGCGGCATGGCCTGCGACTGGGCCCGCTTCAATCTGCAGGTCAACGCCATCGGACCGGGATATTTCAACACCGAAATGACCCAGGCGCTGGTGCGCGACCCCGAATTCACCGCCTGGCTCGAAAAGCGGACGCCGGCCGGTCGCTGGGGCAATGTCGAGGAACTGGTGGGAGCCGCAGTTTTCCTCGCTTCCGATGCCTCCAGCTTCGTGAATGGCCAGATCCTTTATGTGGATGGGGGCATGACCGCGTCGGTCTGAACCGCCGGGCTGGGCTGCTCGGGTGCAGCCCAGCCCGACACCGACGCACCTCAGGCGTTAGCCGGGGAACAGCGTCAGTCCGCCGTCGACGCGCAGCACCTGCCCATTGATGAACTTTGAACGCGGTCCGGCGAGGAACGCCACGGCCTCGGCAATTTCGTCGGGCTCGGCATAGCGGTTGAACGAGGCCTTTTCCGAATTCATCTTGTCGGGCTCGGTGACGCGCGTCGCCTGGAAGCGCGCCGTCTTTGTTGGCCCGGGGCTGACGGCATTGATCCGCACGCCCTGCTCATAGAGCTCCTTGGCCAGGCACCGCGTATAGTGGACCACTGCCGCCTTGAGCGTGGAATACACCACTTCGGGCGAGCAGCCCATATGGGCCGCGGCGGAGGCGATGTTGATCACGCTGCCGGTGCCCGCCCGCACCATCTGCGGCACAAAAGCCTGGGTGACCAGCATCGTGCCGATCAGGTTATTGTTGGTCAGGACCTGGATGTCCTCAAAACTCACATCCAGCGCATTGTTGGGGTTCGGCTTGTTGCCCGAAGCACCGATATCGCCGCCGGCGCAGTTCACGAGGATCTGCACTTCGCCGAGCTTGGACTCGATCTCGTCGCGCATGCGCTTGACGGCCGCCGGATCGCCGATATTACCGGTGACCGCCACGGTGCGCACGCCCAGGGCCTCGAATTCCTTGATCACCTCGTTGAGGTCGGCGGCCTCGCCGTATTTGGATGGGGAGGTCCAATCCAGATCATGGAGGGCCACATCCGCCCCCGCTGCGGCCAGCTTTCGTGCCATGGTCTTGCCCAGTCCCCGGCCGGATCCGGTGACAAAGGCGATCTTTCCGCTCAGTTCGTTAGCCATCACGGCTTCTCCTCACATTAAACCAAGGGCACGCATATTCGCGGCGCTGCGCCGGATCATGCCGAGCTCGTATTCCACCAGTTCTGCATCGGCGCCGCGCTCCCAAGGGGTGCGGCAGTCCGCATCGTCGGGGAGGCGGTTGCGGCGCGCCGCCGCAAGGCATGCGGCAAGCCCAGGCGCGGATTTTGGCGCATAGCCGTTCCACCAGTCCGGTGTGAACAGGCGAACATGGCGCATCTCCAGCGCCCCCGGCTCCAGCACCGCCGTCATCTGGTCGTGGTGCTCGCCCAAAATCTCCATGATTTCCCTGAACGGGACCGCACCATCGCCAATGGCGCACCGCACCAGCCGATAGCCTTCATCGGTCCATTGGGCCCGGTAGTCCTTGAGATGCACATGCCGCACATAGGGAGCGATCACCCGGGTAAACTCGAGCGGCGCTTCGGCAACCGGAAACGTATTGCCGGTATCAA
>JAQGKH010000196.1 GCA_028290225.1 Devosia sp.
TATGCCGGCTCGATCGTACCCGCGGCAATGCTGGACTATTGCGCCCCCGGAACGCGCCTGGTCGACACCGCGCCCTTGTCGCTGGATGCCATCGAGGCGGAATATGTCACGGCCCATGCCGCAGGTCTGGACGTGGCGCGCCTTCATTCGGGCGACCTTTCGATCTGGAGCGCGGTTGCCGAACAGCTACGCCGGCTCGAGCGCCATGGGATCCCCTATAGCTTGACGCCGGGTGTTCCTGCCTTTGCAGCGGCGGCGGCGAGCCTCGGGCGCGAGCTGACTATTCCAGCAGAGGCGCAAAGCCTTGTCCTCACGCGCGTTTCGGGCCGGGCCTCGCCCATGCCTGCGGGTGAAACCCTCCAGGCGTTTGGCGCCACCGGCGCGACACTGGCCATCCATCTGGCGATCCATGCCCTGGAGCAGGTCGTCCTCCAATTGACTCCCCTTTACGGTGCGGATTGCCCCGTTGCCATCGTCGTTCACGCAACCTGGCCATCGGAGCGGATTGTTCGGGGCACCCTTGCCACCATAGCCGAACAGCTGGCGGAAGATCCGGTGGAACGAACGGCCATCATCTTTGTCGGACGTTCGCTCGCTGCGGAGGCATTCCGCGACAGCGCACTTTACGACGCCGACTACCACCGCCGGTTTCGCTCGCCTTAAGACTGGATTGTTCAATGGCGCCTATGCTGGGCCGGCAATTTCGGTAAGCAGTGCCAGGCAAGGGCTGATGTCATGACGGATGGGCAGGGTATAGCGGAGGCGGACCAAGACGACGAGCTCAGCGGCCTGCTGACCGGCCTGGGCCGAGCTTTTGGTGGAGCCCTGCTGTTCTGCTTGCCCATGCTCATGACCATGGAGATGTGGGAACTCGGCTTTGCCATGGATCGCTGGCGGTTGCTGCTGTTGCTGCTGACCAGCCTGCCCATGCTGATGTTCCTGTCGCATTACTCGGGCTTTGAAGCGACCTGGGACTGGAAGGAAGATCTGCGCGACGTGGCCATTGCCTATGGCATAGGCCTCGTCAGCAGCATCGTGGTGCTTGGGGTTCTTGCCGTGATCGGGCCGCAGATGCATGCCTCCGAACTGATCGGCAAGATCGTCATTCACACCATCCCGGGCGCACTAGGGGCTCTGCTTGGCCGCAGTCAGTTCGGACCGAACGAAGACAACGAGGAAAAGCGCGAGCAATCCTATGGCAGCGAATTGGGGATCATGGCGGCGGGTGCGCTCTATCTCGGGCTCAACGTGGCGCCTACCGAGGAAATGATCCTGATCGCCTTTCGCATGAGCTCGCTGCAATCGCTGTTGCTGATCGGTCTGTCGCTCCTGTTGATGCATGGCTTTGTTTTTGCCTCGGAGTTCAAGGGCGGCAGCGAAGTGCGGGAGGATACCCGATGGTGGAGCGAGTTCATGCGCTTCACGGTCGTGGGCTATGCCATCGCTCTGGCAATCTCATGCTATGTGTTGTGGACCTTTGGCCGGCTTGATGGCCTCTCCCTCAGTACGTCGCTGTATGTACTGGTCGTGCTGAGCTTTCCCGCAGCAATCGGGGCGGCAGCGGCCCGCCTTATCCTTTAGGACCTCCTCCAGTGACCGCATCAGCATCAGACGGCCCCTCTTCCCGGTCAGCACGTATCGCAACGGCGATCGAGTGGACCTTGGCCGCGGTTTCGGGCGTGATCATTCTGGGGCTGGCGGGGTATCTGCTGTTTGAGGCGGTGACCAAGACGGGCAGCCATCCCGTGTTGATCTTGCGGATCGATGGCATCGAAGCGATGCCGGATGGAGCCGTTGTCGACCTCAGCGTGCTCAATACCGGCCATGCGACCGCGGCCGAAATCGAGATCGAGGGCACCCTCGGCACCGGGCCAGACGCGATCACCAGCACAGCCACGCTGGATTATGCGCCGGCGGAGTCGACGAGCCCCGTTGCCTTGGTCTTCAACCGGCCGGTGAGCGCAAATGAACTGGCGCTACGCGTGCTGGGTTATCGCGATCCCTGAGCCGGGAACAAAGCCACCCAAGCGCCGTTGTCCGGGGCAATTTCCATGTCAGGTAAAGTGAGCCCCTCGCTCCTTACCGCAGCCCCTTCATCAATGCGCCATAGGCGGCACCAGCAGTTGAGTTCAATGAGCGAAAGCCCCAATATTCCCCTGTCCACCTATCGGTTGCAGCTGAACAAGGATTTTACGTTCGCCGACGCCAAGGCGCTGGTGCCCTATCTGGCGGATCTGGGCGTGAGCCATGCCTATCTGTCGCCCATCCTCAAGGCGCAGCCGGGCAGCACGCATGGCTATGACACGGTGGATCATTCTATCATCAATCCAGAGCTGGGCACGATCGAGGAGTTCCGCGACCTGGCCCATACGCTGCAGGCCGCCGGGCTCGGCATTCTTCTCGATTTCGTGCCCAACCATATGGGTGTCGGGGGCGCCGACAACTGGCTCTGGCTGGATGTGCTGCGACATGGGCCAGGCAGCCAATATGCCGACTGGTTCGATATCAACTGGTCGCCAACAAACCCCTCGTTGCACGGCAAGCTGATGGTGCCGTTCCTGGGCACCAGCTATGCCGAAGCGCTGGCAGCCGGAGAAATCGTGCTCAAGGCTGATGGCGACGAACTGGCGGTTTGGGCCCACGGCGCGCACAAACTGCCGCTTCGCCCAGAAGACCAGGCTCATCTGCTGCAGCATTACGGCAATGCTGCAGCGGCCGTGGCAGCCCTTAACGGCGACAAGGGCCATTTCGGGAGCTGGGCGGCACTCGATAGCATCATTGCCAACCAGCATTGGCGCCTAGCCCACTACCTGGCCGCGGCCGACGACATCAACTATCGGCGCTTCTTCATCAATTCGGACCTGGGCGCCATCCGCATCGACCGGCCCGATGTGTTCGACCATGCGCATCGCCTGGTCTTCGGGCTGATCGAGGAAGGGCTGGTCCAGGGGCTGCGGATCGACCATGTGGATGGCCTGCTTGATCCCAAGGGTTATCTGGAAGACCTGCGGAACAAGACGCCGCGCCCCATCTATCTGCTGATCGAAAAGATCCTTGCTCCCCATGAGGATTTGCGCCCGGATTGGCCGGTGGAAGGGACCACCGGCTACGAGTTCGGCGCCTTGCTGACGCGGGTGCTGGTCAACCCGGCGGCGGAGGCACCCCTCACCGCCACCTATGAGCGGTTTGTCGGCGTGGTGACTGATCCGGTGGAGGAAGCGTATCGGTGCAAGCTGCGCGTCATGGACAACGAGTTGGCGGCCGAGCTGTTCAGCCTCGCCCATCGGGTGGCAGCCATTGCCCAATCGGTTCCGGCAACGCGTGATCTCACCGAAAACGCGCTGCGCAAGGGCTTGCGCGAGATCATCGCCTGGCTGCAGGTCTACCGGCCCTATATCGACAGCCTCTCGCCCGATGAGCGGGATCTGCGCGAGATCAACTATGCCATCGCCAAGGCACGTTTGTCGCAGCCCTTTTTTGCTCCCGCCATCTTCGACTTTCTCGGGCAACTGCTGACCGCGAGCCTGCCGCACCAGTATGATCCTTCCGACGTCCTCGCGGCGATCGGCAAGTTCCAGCAATATACCGGCCCGGTAATGGCCAAGGGCCTCGAGGATACCGCGCTTTATCGCTACAACCGGCTGGCGGCGCTCAACGAAGTGGGCGCGCATCCGCAGAACTTCGCGGCCGGGATCGATGCGTTCCACGACGCCAACCGGCGGCGGGCCGCCAACCATCCCTATGCCATGCTGACGACTTCTACCCACGACACCAAGCGGGGCGAGGACACGCGCGCCAATATCGGTGCCATCGCCGACCGCCCCGAGATCTGGGATCAAGCGGTGTTCCGGTGGCGCGATCTGCTGCGGGCAGGTAGTGATCAAACGATATCGGACAACGACCTTTACCTGTTCCTACAATTGCTTTTGGGCGGCTGGCCGCCGGGCGACAGCAGCGAGTCGCCATCGCTGCAGACCCTGACCGAGCGGCTGCAAGCCGCCATGGTCAAGTCGGTGCGCGAAGCGCGGCTCCACAGCGACTGGAGCGTCAATAATGCCCAATACGAAGAAGGCATCCAGACCTTCATTGCCGAGGCGCTGAAGAACGAGGCGTTCCTCGCCAGTTTCCGTGAGGTGCAGGGCCAGCTGGCCGACATAGGCCGGCGCAAGAGCCTGATCCAGGCGGCGCTGAAGCTGTGCGTTCCCGGCGTTCCCGATATCTACCGGGGGGCCGAGGATTGGGAGCAAAGCTTTGTTGACCCTGACAATCGGCGCGAGCTCAACTTTGCCGGCCTGCGCGATCGCCTGGCGCGCGTTCGGTCCGGCCAGGGCGCTGCCGGAGACGACAAGATCGTGCTCACCACCGCGCTGCTGCGTCTGCGCAAGGCTCATCCCCAATTGTTGCTGGAGGGGAGCTACCAGCCGCTCGGCACCGGTAGCGAGCAGGTCATGGGCTTTGCCCGTGCTCATGGCAGCAAGCAATTGGTGGTGGTTGCAGATCTTTCGCCCGGCCATAGCGGCGAAGTTGCCCGCTTGGTGGCTTTACCCGAAGGGCAGTATGAGGATGCGCTGACTGGCGAGAAGGTATCGGGAAATCTTGCGGACGCCGCATCGCTGCTGGCGCATGGCCTCGTTGTGCTGTTGAGCGGTGCTTAGGCGCCGTTCACCGCACGCTCTCTTGGGGCTCCGGTTTTCTCGACCAGGGATCGCATGGTCGACGCAGCGACCGGCCGGCCAAAATAATAGCCCTGGCCGATGGTGCAGCCCATGGCGGTCAGCGCCAGGGCTGCAGCCTCGTCCTCGATCCCCTCGGCGACGGTGGTTTTGCCAAGGCTACGCCCCAGACTGACAATGCTGGCGACAATCACGTCGCCGGCGGCATCGTCACCCATGGCCCGCACGAAGCTCTGGTCGATCTTGAGCTTGTCGAACGGCAAGTCCTTTAGATAGCTGAGCGAGCTATAGCCCGTGCCGAAATCATCAAGCGCAACGTCGACCCCAAGGCGCTTGAGCGCGGCGAAGGTGCCGGTAACGCTGCCCGTTCCCGAGACAAGGCTGCTTTCGGTGATTTCTATATCGAGCCGTGAAGGCGAGAGGCCAGAGATCGCCAGCGCCGCTGCGACGACTGCCGGAACGTCGGACAGGTGCAATTGCACCGGCGACACATTGACCGACATGCGCCCGTCCCAGTTCCAGCTTGCGGCATGGCGGCACGCTTCCTCAAGAATCCATCGTCCAAGATCCACGATCAGCCCGGTTTCCTCGGCGAGTGGAATGAAGCTTGCCGGAGAAATCAGGCCCAGCTCGGGATGGTGCCAGCGCAGCAGTGCCTCGGCGCCTACAATGGCGCGATCCTGAAGGTCGACCTGGGGCTGGAACACCACCTCCAGCTGCCGATCCTCGATAGCCCGACGCAGGTCAAGGTCGAGCCGCCGGCGTTCTTCCAGGCGCTGTTGGTCGGCCGGGCTATAGCCGACAAAGGCGGCCCGCTCGGCCCCCGCGTGCAGCAGCGCTGTTTCAGCCTGGCTCAGCAGTACATCCGCGCCCACAACGCCCGTGGAAAAGCCGCAGCTGAGCTCAACATGGATCCGGTGGCCAATGATGTCGTAGATGCCCGAGAGCTTGGCCGCCAGCTCGCGGCAGGCGTCATCCAGAACGCCATTGTCGTCACGAAGAGGATAGGCGCAGGCAAAAGTGTCATCGGCTACATAGCCCACCAGGCGCGGCGCCTGCGCCATCAGACGTTGTGCTACTGCGCGCAACAGACCGTCGCTCACCTCATGTCCAAGCGACGCTCGCAGCAGGTTCAGGCGCTCGACTCGGAGGAGGATCACCGCTTTTGGCAGGCCGCCCCATTGTGCAGCGGCCTCGATCAAACCCGCCCGGGACAAGGCGCCGGTGGTTTGATCATGGCGGGCCAGGTAGGTCAGGCGGCGCAAGGCCGCGACCCGGCCGCGATATTGTACGGAGGCCTCGTCGGCGACCGCCAGTACGAGCAGAACCACGATGCCGGCGTGGAATAT
>JAQGKH010000220.1 GCA_028290225.1 Devosia sp.
GATGTGCAGCGTCGCGCCTTGAGCCTGCTGGAACGAATGGCCCGCGATCACGATGGCGCTCGCCTCGTTCTGGTGAGCCATGCCGACATCATCAAAACCGTGGTCAGCCATGTCCTGGGTTTGCCCGTGGATGCCTGGCCCCGCTTCGATATCGGGCCGGCATCCATCAGCACGATCGTTGTCGGAGACTGGGGCGCCAAGCTCTGGACGCTGAACGAAGTCATTTCCTAGCCCCTCGGGCTTTCTCTACCAGCGCATAAAGCGCAGCAAAGGAACAGCCATGGCTCTGACGGCCAATGAGTTGAAACAAAAGGTCGAAGCCCTGGGACCCTGGTTCCACAACATCGATCTTGGTGGCGTCTGGACCGCGCCCAATCACTTCCTGGGCGATTATCCCGGCCGCAAATACCGCCATTTCGCCGATGCGATCCCCGCTGACCTCTCGGGCAAGACGGTGCTCGATATCGGCTGCAATGCCGGCTTTTATTCCCTTGAAATGAAAAAACGCGGCGCCGAGCGCGTGCTTGGGGTGGATTTCGACGAGCACTACCTGGACCAGGCCCGCTTCGTCGCCGAAAGCGCGGGTGTCGACATCGAATTCCGCCAGCTCTCGGTCTACGATGTGGCGGCGCTTGGGGAAAAGTTCGACGTCGTCATCTTCATGGGCGTCCTTTACCATCTGCGCCACCCCCTGCTGGCGCTGGACCTGATCCGCGAGCATGTGGCCAAGGACCTGCTGCTGTTCCAGTCCATGCAGCGCGGCTCAGCCCAGGTGCTGCCGCTGCAACACGATTATCCCTTTACCGAAACTGCTGTCTTTGATGATCCGGGCTATCCAAAGCTCCACTTCATCGAGCAGCGCTACAGCAACGATCCCACCAACTGGTTCGTGCCCAATGCCGCCGCTGCCGAAGCCCTGCTGCGCAGCGCCGGGTTCGAGATCGTCAGCCACCCCGAGGCTGAGGTCTATCTTTGCCGCGCCGCGGCACAATCGCCATATGCCAAGCCGGTTTATCCGGCCACAGGAGCCACTGCATGATCGAAGCCGCGATGATCTGGAACGAGCCCAACAACAAATCGCATTGGGACCCCGAGATCGACCCCGATTGGAGCCGTTTCGGCCAGATGGTCAATTTGGCGGCTGACGCCATCAAGGCGCAGAACCCCGCCATCAAGCGAGTGCTGGGCGGCATCTCCCCTATCGACCCGGGCTTCATCAACCGCATGAAGGGCTATGGCGCGCTGGATCGGCTCGATGCCGTGGCGCTGCATGGTTTTCCGCTTGACTGGAACCTCTGGCAGAGTGGGGAATGGCCCGCCAAGGTCGATGAAATTCGCGCGGTGACCGAGCTGCCGATCTGGATCAGCGAAGTGGGCATTTCGACCTTTGGCGCCGAGGAAGTGCAGCACTGGGGGCTCCAGCGCACCGCCGAACTGCTCAAGGGCAAGGTGGAGCGCATCCAGTGGTACAGCCTTTACGACCTGCCGCGTGAATGGGAAGCCACCACCCGCCACCGGGAGGCCGAAGGCTCCTCCTATTACCGCCACTTCTATATGGGGCTGTTGCGCGAAGACGGCACACCCAAGCCGGCCTATGAGGAATTCCGCAAGCATACGCCCGATATGGGCTTGGTGCAGTGGTTTCATTACCACGACCACCGTCTGGATGACGCCGTACGGCACATGAAGGATCTGGGCGTCACCTATATGCGCACCGGGCTTTCCTGGGCCGACAGCTTCCGCCCCGATGCGCTGGATTGGTTTGACCGGCAGATGCAGGCGCTGGAGGATTTCAACGTTACGGTGACCTTCTGCTTCACGCCCGAGCATCGCGGCATCGCGCCCCACCACACCAGCGCCCCGCAGGTGCCCGAGGAGTTCGCCGAGTTCTGCCGGCAGATGATCGAGCGCTACGCCCCGGCAAATGCCCAAGTGGTTTCGGGCAACACGGCTGCTCCGCTACGCCTCTGAACTTCCCCAAAGGGCGGCTTCTAGCCGCCCTCACCCTTGATCTTGAGCTTGTCGACCAGCTTGCCGATCCGGCCACGGCCATAGGCAGCGCCGTGGTAAAGCGCCAGCGCCGCGCGGCCCCAGCCGATAAACAGCCGCGGCTGCCCGACACGCTTGGCCAGCCAGGCCATGCGGTGGCTCCAGGCGCTGATGCCATAACGCATGAGGTAGATCAGCTTGCGCCGCGCTGCGATTCCGCGCCGGCTGGGCGCAACGCGCTTTTTCGGCCGCACCCCGCGCTTGGGCCAGCTCAGCCGATAGGCCAGGCCCTCGCGGCGTTGCCGGAAGCCGGCGGCCTGGGTTTGCACCACAAATTCGTGGTCCACCGGCTTGAGGTCGAGCCGCCCTTCACCCATGGCGTTCTGCACCAGCCGGTGCACCAGGGGGGAGCGCACGATCACCACATTGGTGCCGCGGCCATCCGATGAGTACGGCTCCAGCCATGCATCGCCAAAGGCGATATCTGCAGTTTCGGCCACCACGTCATCGCACCAGTTGCAGGCCGAGTTCATGAAGAAGCCCGAGCCCCAATCGCCATCCACCAGATGCCACCAGTCCTGGGTGCGCACACCGCCGTCGCGCTGGGTCAATTGCGCCGTGTACCAGTTCGCTGGCCGCTCGGGGTTCTTGAGCCGATACTCGACTTTTTCGACCTGGCTCCATTCGGCGCCCATTTGCCAGGCAAAGCTCTCGATCATGCGGGCGCTCTTCATGTGCCCGCAAAACAGCCCCAGCACGAAAACAATGCGCTCCTTGAGGATCGGGTCCTCTTCGCGCAGCAGGTTCACCGCCTTGATGAAGCACGGAATGCCCACCACCGCATAGCGGCCCGGCACCGCCCGAATTTCCCGGATCACCTCCGCCATATCCACGGGATAATAACGCGACTTGGCCCCGGCACGCAGCCCATCCAGATCACGCGAAACCCGATAGCGAAAGAAGCCGTTGCCATTCTGGGGGCTTTCGGGCGCCACATGGGCAACCCCGTCCACCAGCCCCTGCCGCAGCAGTTCCGCGGCAACCCAGCTGACCATGCCCCCC
>JAQGKH010000235.1 GCA_028290225.1 Devosia sp.
GGGGGGCACGGGATGGGTGGCGTGGTCATAGGCAATGGCAGCAGTGCTGACGGCCAGTGCTGCGCCGAACAGGAGGGTGTTGCGCGTGCTCATGACTTGGCAAACCCATCCAGGCCGAAAACCGGCCGCAGGGCGATACCGAAGATGGAACCCACAAAGGCGGCAGCGAACCAGAGCCAGCCATGCAAGCTCCCGGTGGCAATGCCCGAAAACAGCGCCCCGATATTGCAGCCAAAGGACAGCCGGGCCCCATAGCCCATCAGCAGCCCACCCACGGCCGCTGCCAGCAGTGAGCCGAGCGGCAGCCTGGCTTTGGGCGCGAACTTGCCGGCAATGGCTGCAGCCGCCGCGGCACCCAGCACCAGGCCGAAATCCATCACCGACACGGTGTCGGCCAAGACGCTGGATCCCAAAGCCTGGGCCTGGGCTGGCCAGGTCCAGAATTCCCAGCTGGCAACATCGATCCCCACTGCCTGAGCGATCTTGGCACCCCAAAGGCCAAAGCCATAGGTGATGGACCAGGGATGCCCGGCGAGCAGAAGCGTTGCGATGTTGAGCAGCGCCAGCGCCAGACCGGAGCCGACCAGCGGCCAAGGACCCCGCAGGATCCAGGTCCAACCAGGGCGCGCCGGAGCAGGTTCGGCTTCAATGTCGCCATGTACCCGCTTTTCCACGAGAGCGGTGACCAGAGCCACCACGGCCAGTCCGGCAATGGTCGCCGCAATGGCAAAACCAACGCCCAGTTCGCCGCCGATGCTGATCGCCGGCAGGGATGGCTGGGTGAGCCAGAACGGCAGATGCGCTGTGCCGATAACGGCGCCGACAATGAAGAACACCAGGGTCACCAGCATGCGCGCGGAGCCGCCGCCGACGGTGAACAAGGTGCCCGAACCACAGCCGCCGCCCAGTTGCATGCCGAGACCGAAAATGGCTGCACCCAACAAAACCGAAACGCCGACCGGTGCCATGGCGCCTACCATCGCCTGGCCACCGATGCTGCCGGCCGCGACCAGCGGGATCATGGCGAGGCTTGCCACCCCTATCGCCAGCATCTGGGCCCGCATGCCACGGCCGCGCTTTTCGACCACCATGCGGCGCCAGCCACCGGTGAACCCGAACGAGCCGTGATAAAGGGCGATACCAAGCGCCGCACCGATCACAAATAGGCCGCCCTGGCGCAGGTCCACCTGCCAGGTGATCAGGGCAAAGCCGAGCACCAGCATGGCGCCGGCGACAAGCAGCGGCACCCGGTCGGCGGCAACGGGGGGAAGCAGCTTGGGCGCTGCGGTTGCGGAAATCTGGCTCATGAGTCTCACGACGCGTTTGAACAAAAGGCTTGGATGCCGCGCCGATCAAGCGCAACACCCAAACTCACTTATCGGTCGATGGTCGATGGTTACTGGATCGGGCGAGCCGGATCGGCAGCCCATTCGGCCATGGAGCCATCATACATCGTCGTGTTCTTGTTGCCCGCTACTTCGCTCAGCGCGAACCAGGCAATCGAGGCCCAATGGCCGGTGTTGCAGAACACGATGTTGTTTTCGCCATCCGCGAGGCCAACTCCTTGTGCGAGCGCTGCGACGGTTTCGGGCTGGGCAAAGCTGGCAAATTCGCCGCTATAAAGGCTGGAATGCGGAATGTTGAGCGCCCCCGGAATTGTGCCGGCCACGCGCACGACGGGGCTCTTGGACTGGCCAACGAACTGCTCGTTGGGACGGCCGTCGATCAGCTTGGTGCCGTTTTCCAGCGCGGCCAGAACGTCAGGCGTCGTCGCACGCAGTTGCGGCTGCACTTCATAGGGGAACTCGACGGCGACCGGGGTCGCCGGCTGAGCGACGCGCTCGCCGCCCTGGGCATCATACTGGCGCCAGCCACCATCCAGGATGGAAACAGCTTCGTGCCCGAGATATTTGAAGGTCCAGTAAACGCGGGTAGCGCCGCCGAACTCGGAGGAATCGGTGCCCCAGGGCACGATCACCACATGGTCGTCGCCGTCAATGCCCAGGCTGCCGATCAAGCCGGCGATCTGCTCTTCGGGCGGGATCTGGCCAGGAACGCCGTCCACTTCGGTCCGCCAGCCGGCGCTGGCATAGGGCGCGACCACCGCATCGGCGATATAGGGAAGTTCACCCAGATCGGTGCCCTCGATCTCGTCGCGGATGTCGATGATCTTGATGTTCTCATCGGCTGCATGGGTCTTGAGCCATTCCGCTGTCACGAGGGGGGTGACATCGGCAGCCTGAACAGCCACGGGAACGGCGACCAACATGGCCGCCGCGACGAAGGACGAGAAACGCATCTGAACACTCCTGCAAAGCTTGACGGGATCATAGAGCTTTAGCTCCGCCATAGCGAACACTGGCGCTCCAAACGTTCGGGAAAACCGACAAAAGCTGGTTAGCCTCAGCCGCCTGCAGGAGAACAGATTTCTAGCAGGGCGTTCAGTCCGTCCGAGCCAGGGCCTGGGCGCGAAACGAGGCTGGGCAGATCAGCGCGATCCGCTGCCACCTGCTGCATCTGCAACTTCCACGGCACCAAAGCCGGTGATTTCGGCCCGGATATGATCGGCCGCGAACTCAAGGGGGCCCATGCGCGCGCCCGTGATCACCGGGGTGCCGGCAGGAAAAGCCAGTCCAATCCGCTGGGCGTAATCGGCGGTCCATTTTGCCGCCTCGACCAGAGCTTCGATGGACAAACTGGTGGTTGCGCTCTTGCGCTCGGTTCCGGCCACCAGCTCGATCTCGCAGATCAACTCGCCCTGGCTGGGGAGTGGTTGGGAGGTGCCGAGCACCAGGCCGGCGGTGACCAGTAGATCCGCCGTTTTGGCGTGGTCGGGCCAATCGGCGCCGGCTTCAAGCCGCGAGCGCATCAACTCCAGTGCCGGAGCGATCATGAAGGAGCCATCGGCAGTGCTGACCAGCGCGAACTCAACTTCAAAGCGCAGGCCCGAAAGATCGAGCGCGTCCCCGCTGCGGTGAACCCAGCTTGCCGGCATGGGCGCCGCCGACAGCGTCGCACCAGGCGACCAAGGAGAAACCTTCCAGCCGCCCACTCCACCCAACGCCCCGATCAACTCGGCCTGCACGCTTTGGCTTTCGGCTGATGTTTGGGGCAGGCTGGCCGTGGCGCGAGCAACAGTGGTGCCATGCGCAATGGCGTCCAGCAGCTGGATGGTGAAGGCGTGCATAACTCGGTTCTCCCAATGGGTATTCGCGCAAGGGGCCAAGCAATCGTTCACTGGCGTCCCCATGCGGGCTGGCCGCAAAGGTGACAGGCGAATTGAGGTGGCGCAACCGCTGGCGCGCGATTGGTTATTGGTTGCGAACGGTCATGAGCAGGCTTGGTCGACTTGTGGATGCCGCATCAGGCGAGCATCGGCTCGCAAAGCACTACCTCCGTGCCAAAGCTTGCAAGGCTTTGAGCCACTTCAAGTCCGGGCAGCCGATCGGTGAAGAGGCAGGTGATCTTGCTGAACGGAACGACGCGCACGCCCGCTTCGCGGGTCCATTTGCTGGCATCGGCGGCAAGAAACCTGATTTTGGCATTCTCGACCAAGGCGGAGGTGATCTGGGCTTCGCTGTAGCTGAAATCCAGCACGCCATTGCTTGGATGCAGGGCGCCGGCGCCGATCACCGCATAGGACGCATAGAATTTTTCAATGAAGCGCAGCGCATCCGCCCCCACCATATCCCGATCATTGTGCCGCAACAGGCCGCCCGTGAGATGCACCTCCAGCTGAGGCGCATCGCACAGCGTCAGGGCCACGTCGATATTGTTGGTGACAACCGTCAGGCCCACATGGTCGCGCAGGGCCTCGGCCACGAACTGCACGGTGCTGCCGATGCCCATGAACACCGTGGATCCCGGCTCGATCGCTGCCGCGATGCGTTCGCCGATCCGCTGCTTGGCGCCGCTGTTCTGCCCCGCCCGGGCGTTGATTGAAATGTTGCGCGCTTCCACCGGCAGGTCGGCGCCGCCGTGGAAGCGGCGGGCAAAGCCCAGATCGCACAGGACATTGATGTCGCGCCGGATGGTTTGCGTGGTGACGTGATAGCGCGTCGCCAGCAACTCGATATATTGCGCCCCCTCGGTCTCGATGCGGCCCAGGATATCGCGCTGCCGTCCCGAGAGTATCCCATGTTCCATGACGCACTAATCCAAGAACGGCTGTGGATCCTCGATAATCACGGCAACGCGCCCCGGTGCTGGATCGATCCAGGCCTCAGGCCGCAGTGTCCGTTCGCCGTCCGGTGGCCTTGTTGAACGGGTGCATGGCCGAGGCCGGGGCATAAAGCTTGATCGCCTGGCCCTCGGCAAGGCTCGGCCGGCCCGGGACACGCAGGATCAAAGTCTGGTCCGCCAGCGTCACATGCAGATGGCTTTCGCCACCCACGGGCTCCAGCAGCTCAACGACCCCGTTGAACACCATTGCATCGTCGACCGGCTTTTCAATGATCAACTGGTCGGCGCGCAAGCCAACAATGTCAGTGTTCGGGGGCAGGTCGCCCTGGCGGAAGCCCTCGGCGCCAGCGAGCGCTGCGACGGGGATCAGGTTCATCGGGGGCGAACCGATGAAGCCGGCCACGAAAATCGTTTCCGGGCGATCGTAGACCTCGGTGGGGGTGCCGATCTGCTCCACGAGCCCGCCATTCATCACAACCAGGCGATCGGCCAGCGTCATGGCCTCGAGCTGGTCATGGGTGACGTAAAGGCTGGTGGTCTTGAGGCGGCGCTGCAGACGGCGGATTTCCACTCGCATCTGCACGCGCAGCTTGGCATCAAGATTGGACAGCGGCTCGTCGAACAAGAAGGCCGAAGGCTCCCGCACGATAGCTCGTCCCATGGCAACGCGCTGGCGCTGGCCGCCCGAAAGTTGGCGTGGCTTGCGATCGAGCATCGGCCCGATTTCAAGGATTTCGGCCGCTTCGGTCACGCGGCGGTCGATCTCGGCGCGCGGGGTGCCACGGTTCTTGAGGCCGTATTCGAGGTTTCCCCGCACCGTCATGTGGGGGTAAAGCGCGTAGTTCTGGAACACCATGGCAATATCGCGCTCGGCAGGTTCTGCCTTGACCACGTCGCGGCCCCCGATCTCGATCCGACCCGAGGTGACGGTTTCCAGCCCCGCCACCATGCGCAGCAAGGTGGATTTGCCGCAGCCC
>JAQGKH010000168.1 GCA_028290225.1 Devosia sp.
TGGGTCCGGCCAGCATCGCCTCGGCGCAGGCGATGCAATCCTGCCGATAGGCAGTCATTATCGGCTGACGATTGCCGCCACCCTTGTGGGGATCTCCGACCCGGCGCCGGTGCTCCTCAAGCAGGCGCGAGCGTCGACGGCTGTCGCGGCGCGGGGTGGCGGCGAAGGGAGCCACGATGACTTCCACGGCGCCCGACAAGGACACGCCCAGCAGGCCGAAGCCCAGCCGGCGGCACAAATTACGATAGCGCGCATCGGCTTCGCGGCCTTTGCCGGCTTTCGACAAGCGAGCGGCAAGCCAGACTTCATCGCAGGCCGCGGCGCGATCCACGCCCTGGAGCACCAGTTCGAGATTGAAGCTCAGTTTCATCTCGCAAACAATGAGCACCGGTGGCTCGCCTTGCTTGAGGCCCACAAGGTCACAGTTGTTGATCTCGCCCTTCACTGCAAAGCCGAGATTTTCCATGAAGGCCTTGATGGGAAGGTAGAGGTCGCTTTCGGCCATGGACACCGTTTGCCTAGAGAGGACGAGCGAACGTCCTAGCTGAGTCAGGGGCGTTTCGCACCAGGCGAGGCTCGGCCCACTATTTGATTATATGCTCGCCAAGGACCCCAAAGCCGCCCGAACTCGCTGAGGTCCTTCGCGGCGGCGTTAGGGTTGACTTCAGATCGAGGGCACCGCACCGACGATGCGCAGGGACTGACCCTGAAAGCCTTCGAGGCGGATGAAGAGCTCGCCGCTTTCGGGCAGATCCCCAAAGATGCGGCCGTTGAGCATGTCGACTACAGGCCCGGTCTGAACATTTTCCAACAGGATAGTTTCCTCCAGCGGATCGGGCCCGAAGTTGAGGGCTGTTACCTGCGTGCCGCGCTGATCGGGCAGTTCGTGCACCATCACCAGCAAGCCCGGGTTCTGCACATCGGGAATGGCCGTTTGCCTGGCAGCGAACAGACCATGCGCTTGCCGCACTGCGAGCAGATGCTTGAGCTGGTTGGCAAAGGAGTCAGGATCCTCGAGTTGCTTATTCAGGGGGCCGTAAAGCATACGGGCCTTGGGCAGACCAGCACTTGAATGCTGTGCGTCGGGATTGACGTCGATCAAATCATAGGCGCCCCGCTCGATCCAGCGCGTGTCACCTTCATTGATCATCTCGCTCACGGACTCTGGCGAGAGCGGCAGCGCTCCTACCAGATCCCAGCCGGACAGGGCAAAAACACCGGGCTGATAGGCGTTGTACATCACCAGCAGCAGATGCACCCGCTGGATCAACTGCTTCTGCTCGGGGGTAATGGCATCGAGATCGCGAATGCCGAGCGCCGCAGTAATCACGCTGATGGTGGTGCAGGCAACGCCGTTGGCCACAAAGCGCAGGTTGTAGGGCGCCGCGTCCCCAGTGAGCCTGGAATAAAGGGTGTCGCGCAGATGCTCGCGCAGCAGTGTGCCGGGCCAGGCCTTGCATTCAAACGTATAGGTGTCGTTAGCTTGCTTGGTCCAGAAATGGACCAGTTCGAGCGTCAACTCGTCGTGGTTCTGGAGCGCATGGATCAGCGAGGCAGGATCGATGTTGAACTCGTGCACCATGCGCAGCATGAGCCGGAGGAACTCGGTATGCCCAGTCAGCAAAGCATGGTGGTAGGCCGGGCGGGTGATGAAATCATAGCTGAGATCAGCGCCACCCTTGGACATGTCGGCGATGTCATCGACTGTCAGGTTCAGCTCCTGAAACGAGAAGCCCCCGGCCTTGCGCACCATGCCGGCGATCACCTGGTTACCGACGAGCGAGAGCGGATGCCCCTCCGACCAGGCGGTATCATTTTGCTGCACTTCCACGCCCAGGAAGCCGTTGGCATCCAGCCGCAGACCGCGGGCACCCAGGATATCGAGGGAATGGAGGGCGTCGCCCACGATCATCTGGGCGGCGGCAAAGGAGGGATCGAGCCAGTTCAGGGAGGGCTGACCCTCCTTGAAGTAATGTAGATAGACCCAGCGCCGGGCTACGCCATCGACACCGACGATCACGTCAGTGGCGCTCCAATCGGTCTCCTTGACGCCGGGCTCAAAGAAGATGACCCGCCGGAGCTGCCCGACGATATAGCCCTTGCTCTTGAGCGCATCGACGCAGGACGGCGACATGTTGGCGGCCCGGCGCCCTTCGGGAATATCTGGCAGCAGATGCCAGTCTTCCTCGGGAATCTCCACCATGTGGTAGAGCCCGGGATAATCACCATAGAACATTTCAGCGAGGCGGAAATCGGCGCCCTTGCCGGTATGGGCCGGGATGATGTCGTCGATGACGATGGAGTTATAGGCGGCGGCGACGCGGCTCATGGCCACGAATTCTTCCAGCGTGCCGAACTGGGGATCGATCTCAAAGCTGATGCGGTCAAAATTGCCGTCGACAGTGGGGGTTTTCACCCCATCGCGGATGCCACCGGCTTCCTTCATCGGGCCCGTATGCACACCCTGCACGCCGATGGAGGAAAGCGAGCGCCATAGCTCGGGATCGCCAAGCGTGGCGAGCACGCTTTCGCCTTCGCGTGTGACAATGGCGGCCGGATAGGCAGTGAACCAGACCGACGCCAGGGCGGAAGCGGCGCGCGGGCGCGCTTCGGCATAAGGATTGCGCCAGAAGCGTCCTTGACCTGCATAGCGGCTGGCGAGCTTGCGGGCATTGTTGAGCATCGATTGTCCCAAAAGCCAATCGATGTATTGAGGATCCGGTTTGTCCATGTCTGGCCTGTTCGGTGGTCGGGCAATGACTTAGCGCGGGGTGCCGCCCTGCGCCAGGCACTTCGGACTGAACGCCTCCAGGGGGGACGCCGTTGCGTCCCCCGGCCAAGAAGCTTGTCAGGCGCCCGACGTGCCGGGAGCGGTCGCCCGGCTCAACGGCGCAGCGAGAGCCCAAACCTGCGGGTCTTGCCGCAACTGCTCAAGGCTCATCCGGTACTTGCGCCGCCAGTTCGGGTGCTCGGTCGAGGTGCCAGGAATGTTGACCGGCGCGACATCGCGGGTGATGTCGTCGAGCTGGGTGGCCAGCAGCATCGAGCGCGTCATGCCGAGGAAACGGTGAGCCGTTTGGGCAAAAAGTTCGGCCGAAAGCTCCGCGACCCTGGGCGTTTCGTCAAAGAGGCCAGCCTGGGCGAACGCCATGACGATGTTTTCCCGCTCGCGCGCGCGGCGCTCCTGCTGGCTGGCGGTTTCCTCGGGGCTGCCGTAAAGCCCAAGGCTATCCTTGAGCGCCAGATCCTCGGCAGCCCACCAGGCTTCGAGGGTCGGCAAGTCATGGCTGCCGGTCACCGCAAGCGCCAACTCGGGATAGGTATGGGGTGCTAGGAAGATTCCCGTATTGAAGTCCTGCTCGAAGAACAGGACGCGATAGGACAGGATGTTGGCGGCCATCAAGGTTTCCCGGAAGCCAGGCGGCACCGTGCCCAGATCTTCCCCGACGACCAGGCACTGATGGCGCTGCGATTCCAGCGCCAGCACGCCGATCAGATCATCCAGGGGGAAGCTGACATAGGCGCCTTCGGCCGAGCTCTTGCCCTCGGGAATGCAATAAAGCCGGGCGAGGCCCATGACATGGTCGATCCGCAGCCCGCCGGCATGGCCCATATTCGCGCGGATCAACTCGGCAAAGCTGCGATAACCCTCCTGTTGCAGCGCAACAGGGTCAAAGGGTGGCAGGCCCCAGTTCTGCCCGGCCGGGTTGAAGATATCAGGCGGCGCGCCAACAAGGGTGCGCTGGAGAAAAGCCGCCGGATTGGCCCAGGTTTCGGCGCCCGACGCGTCGCAACCGACCGCCAGATCCCGATAAAGGCCGATGGCCATGTTCTGGCGGCGGGCTTCGGCCGCAGCCAGGGCAAGCTGTTCATCGGCGAGGAACTGCAAAAAGCACTGAAAGTCGATCTCGGCCTGGTGCTGGCGGGCGAACTCCCCTGCCCGCTCCGAGTCGGGTGTTTGCAGATCCTCGGGCCACTGGCGCCAATCCGCGCCGACATCAGGATCACCGCTGAAATGCTGGCGCAGCGCCTGGAACAACGAGGCGCGCTCGAGGGCCTGGCCTTTTTCGGCGCGGAACCGGGCGAAGGCCTCCTGCCGCTCGGCGGGCGCCGTCCCGGTGAAGCTTTGGTAGACGACGCGCAAGGCTTCGAGCTTGAGGGCGGTGGCCGCCGCATAATCCACCAGTTCGGCTTCGCGGCACTGTGCCAGGCGCTGCTGGAACTCGGGGGACGCGACCAAAGCCTGCGCGGCGTCGAACCGGCGAAATTCGGGCACAGCGGGAACGTCGATATAAAGTGGGTTCAGAAACAGCCGGGTGGCGGGGGAATAAGGGCTGGCGGCTTCGGGATCGTCCAGAAACATCTGATGCAGAGGATTGAGCCCGATCACGGCGCAGCCGCGCGGGCCGACCATCTCAACCAGGGCTCGAAGGTCGGAGAAGTCGCCGATCCCCCAATTGGTGGCGGAGCGAAGCAGGTAAAGCTGAACGGCGATGCCCCAATGGCCATTGGCCGACGGCTCGGGAAGCCAGCAGCGTCCCGGGCTGACGATCAGGTGGGTTTCGGCCCCAAGTTCAGGCAGACGCAAGTGGTGATAGCCCGGCGGGATGCCGGGCAGGCCCAGCGCCATCTTGCCGTCTGAAGCAGGTGCGTCAGCGAGCTCCAGCGTGCCGGCGAGCTTGCCCCCATCTTCCAGCTCAACCTGCCAGGCCAGCGATCCAGAACGGTTGCCGGCGTTGAGCTGGAGGGTGCAGGAGCCGTTTTGGGGAACCACCACGACGGTGGGCGGCAAGGCGCGCCCGGCTGCCTGCTGGTCAAATTGCTCCAGTGCCGCCTGCGCGTCGTCGTCGCCGGCAACATCCACGCCCATGCTCGCCAGCAGCAGTTGAATGGTCTCCGGCTTGACGCGAACCACATGGCCCAGCGCGTCTTCAAATTGCACCTTGATGCCGTAGCGACTGGCTAGTTGTTCCAGAGCCGAAGGGCTTGAGTAATGGTCGGTGGACATCCGTTCTCCTGCTGCTGCCGAGATTGGTGCGGGACCCATGGTGACCAGAGGTGGAGCCGCGGCTCGTGCAGCGAGGTGAATAGTGCGGCGGGCTGCCGGGTTCCGCAACTAACCCAGTGTGGTGCTGTTATCGTGGAGGAACGGGGGCGCCGGCAGGGTTTGGGAAACTCTCAGCCGAAAGGGAAACTAAACCCTATCCCCGAGCATTGGACACAGACTTATTCGGATCGTGGGGACGCCATGCTGCTCGATGACAAAAAGGCCAGACCAGCGAAGGGACGCGCCCCGGTGACTGGTCAGGCGGTTCCAGCACCCGAGACGCGTGGCGTTGCGGACGAGCGGCTGTTCGCGCTGGCGGCTAACCGCATTGCGATCGAAGGGGTGATGCCCGAGATTGACGGCGGGCGCTTTCCAGCCAAGTCGGTGGTCGGCGAGCCGGTCTTGATCGAGGCCGACATTTTCGGTGACGGGCACGAAACCATCGACGCGGCATTGTTGTACCGGCCGGCGGGGACCCAAACCTGGCTGGAACAACCCATGGAGTTCGTCGAGAATGATCGCTGGAGCACCAGCGTTACCTTTCTCGAGAACCGGCTGTACGAATTCACCCTGGCTGGATGGCGTGACCTTTATGGCACCTGGCGCAAGGAGATCGCCAAGAAGCACGCCGCGGGGATCAATATCGGTCTGGAACTCGAGGAAGGACGCCGCCTGCTCGATGCGACCCAAAGCTCGCAGCGGGCTGGCGATGCGGACAAGCGGGAACTGGCTGGGGTGCTCCAGGCTTTTGGGGCGCTGCAAAGCGATCCCGAGCGGCTGGGCCTGCTGAGTTCCGACGCCGTGGCGGCGGTGATGAAGCGGGCGGCGGTGCGTACCAATTTCAGCCGGTATGAGCGGGTGCTGGAGATTTTCGTTGATCGCAAGGTCGCGGCATTCGGCGCCTGGTACGAGTTGTTTCCGCGCTCGCAGTCGGGCGACCCGGGGCGGCATGGCACGTTCGACGATGTGATTACGCGCCTGCCCTATATCCGCGACCTCGGCTTCGATGTGCTGTATTTTCCGCCCATCCATCCGATCGGGCAGACCAACAAGAAGGGCAAGAACAACAGCCTGACCCCGGCGCCCGAGGATCCCGGCAGCCCCTATGCCATTGGTTCGGCTGATGGCGGGCATGAGGCGATCGAGCCCAAGCTCGGGACCTTCGAGGATTTCGACCGGCTGGTGCGCGCGGCAGCGGACCATGGCCTGGAGATCGCCCTCGATTTTGCCATTCAATGCTCCCCCGATCACCCGTGGATCAAGTCGCACCCGGAATGGTTCGATTGGCGACCCGACGGCTCGATCAAATATGCCGAGAACCCGCCCAAGAAGTACGAGGACATCGTCAATGTCCACTTCTACCGCGATGCACTGCCCAACCTCTGGTACGAACTGCGCGATATCGTGCTGCTGTGGGTGGAGCACGGCGTGCGAATCTTCCGGGTGGACAATCCGCACACCAAGCCGTTCCCCTTCTGGGAATGGCTGATCTCGGAAGTGCGGGCCAAGGACCCGGGGGTGATCTTCCTCTCGGAAGCCTTCACCCGGCCCAAGGTGATGAAGCGGCTGGCCAAGGTCGGCTTCAGCCAGAGCTATTCATACTTCACCTGGCGCAATGTGAAGTGGGAACTGGAGCAGTACCTGACCGAGCTGACCCAGGAAGAATGCCGGCACTATATGCGCCCCAATTTCTTCACCACGACCCACGACATCAA